>JAAUQL010000131.1 GCA_012033595.1 Cyclobacteriaceae bacterium
CGATGTGTGTCGTATCGGGAAATGGCATGGGGGCAGACAGATTTTAGATTCATGTTTCTTCCCGCCTGTGGGGGCATATCGCCATTTATCTGATCATATCTTCCAGTCTGGGAGGCAGGTTTTTTTCTACCCACCTGGCAAAGTTACCGGTATAGCCTGATTTTTTTTGCAACCGCTCCACCTGCGCAAGTATGTTTTCGATTACTTCGTCGGCAAGGAATTTCTGTTTTTGAATGGTTTCAATGATGGTGTTTATGTTTTTGTTTACTTCAATGGCGGTTTGTCTGTGCCAGTTTTCATAGTCTTGCTGGTGCCAGTCGAGGTGGGTTTCCATGATTTCCTCGGTCACCTCTCTGCCGTGCTTTATCGATTCATTGATATTTCCCTTGCCTGTTACCGCGTTGCCTATGGCAAAAACATTGTTGAAGCCGTCGATGAGGCATGTTTCAGGTTGGGAGATTTTGAATATGCCACCTACAGAAGGAATGCCCGGTATCATTTCGGGAATGCTGCCGATGGATGAAATGACCATGGGACTGTGCAGATCAAGGAGCTCTTTTTGGGCAATGACTTGTTCGCCTACTATGCTGGTGCGCTGCATGCGGAGGCCGGTTAGCTGGCCATTTTCCACTATTTTATCTACCGGCACCAGACAGGGCTCAAACCTGAAAAGGTACTTTTTTTGGAAATTCTCTAGTATTTTTTGCGTACCATCCTGGCTTTTTCAGCCAGCTCGGGCGTGTTGGCGGCCATGGGTGATAGCGGCATGTCGATGTCCCTGCGCCTGTAGCACAAGGTACACCCCACCAGACCCAGCTCGGGCAGGCTCAGCCGGTGTTTTTCAAGCGCTTTGTTGATGCCATGTTCCAGGCTAAACATATTTTCTTCGATCCCCCGGGTTTTTAAGGCTTTTTGAACCGTTTCCATCATCACTATTTTCACCACATCCAGTGAGGCCAAACCACCTCCTACTATCAGGGCATTGTCGTGTATGTAGAAGGAGGGGCCATTGTAGCCGGGTTCGTGCTTGTGATTGTACCAGTAAACAAATGGATTTTGGTAACTGAGCCCTTTGCCTATGTACGAGTCGATGCCTTCTACAGGCAAAGGCCGGTCGCGCCAGGCTCCGGTAGCCAGGATGATCGCAGAAAAGCCCCAATGCAGCACTTCCTCAAAGCCGATGTCCCGACCCAGTTTGGTGTTGGGTACAAAGAGGATGTTTTCATGATCTAGTTTTTCGTCGATGTGCGCTTCTTCTTTGTCGCGAAGTTTATAGTGCCACTTAGGCAGACCATCCTCTATTTTTCCGTAAGGGAGCTTAGACTGGTCAAATACCACTATCCTGAAACCCTGTTTTGCCAGTTGCGATGCAGCCTCGGCGCCAGCCACCGCTCCACCGAAAATCGCGATAAAATGATGCCCCGATTCTTTTATGCTCATGGTATTGTGTTTAAAAATTGATACATCGCCAGCCCTAATATAAAAATATTAAGCCAAAGGTGTTCGTTGATAGCCGATCGTTTCGTAGCGGGAGGCTTCAAGCTTCAAGCTTCAAGTCGCAAGCTGTAAGTGTTGCGCGTAGCCTGGCGCCTATAGTGTGCCGTTGGTAGCATTAGAGTTCGTTTCAGGTGACGCTGATGTGGTGGCTCGTTGTTGATTGCCGGGTGGTGGTTAGTTACGAAATTCTCAACGATCAACCATTCTGGCTATCAGCCTGTAGAGCACTGCGAATCTATATTATCCAACTTCAAATGGTTATTATCCAACTTCGAATTGTTATTATCCAACTTCAAATGGTTATTGTCCAACTTCATATGATTATTGTCCAACTTCAAATGGTTATTGTCCAACTTCCAATGGTTATTGTCCAACTTCCAATGATTATTATCCTACTTCAAATGGTGAGGGTCCGACTTCAAATTGATAGAATACCACTTTCAATAGCGCATTATCAGAATCCCATACAGGTGACGCTGATGGGGAGCGGTGGTGCGTTGTTAGTTATGAAACCATCAACGATCAACCATTAACCATCAACCATCCAAGCATGCTGCCTGTAGCTCATCAAAAGTGCTTTGCCATCCAGATTAATCATTTTTAGGGACGTTTTTTTGTTCAGATTTAGCTAGCTTGCGGACTCATTAAACAGACCAAATTACCTGGCGATGATTACCACAAAACTTGCCCATCCTAAGACCAGATCACCGATGTGATCAGGCGTATTTACAAATCAGGACTTACCACCACCTCAGGTGGCAATATTTCCATCAAAGATCCGGAAGGTAATATCTGGGTGACCCCTTCAGCCATCGACAAGGGTTCGCTTACGCGCAAGGACATCGTGTGTGTGAAGCCCGATGGAGAGGTGATGGGGTTGCATAAGCCGTCGTCTGAATTTCCCTTTCATAAAGCCATCTACGAAGCACGCCCCGACATTACAGCCGTGATCCATGCCCATCCTCCAGCACTGGTCTCATTTAGTATTGTGCGCAAAATTCCCAATACCAACATTATTCCGCAGGCCAAAAACATATGTGGCCCCATCGGGTATGCGGCATATGCCCTGCCGGGCGGGCAGGAGCTGGGCGACAAAATCGCCGAGCAATTCAACCAGGGTTATGATGCGGTGATCATGGAAAACCACGGTACAGTAGTAGGAGGCACTGATCTTAGCGATGCCAATACACGCTTTGAAGCGCTGGAATTTTCGGCGCGCACCATCATTGGTGCCAGTACAGTGGGCACGGTAAGCTATCTGAGCGATAGCCAGATCGAACAATTCGAAAACGCGATTCCGAGCGATATACCAGAAATGAGCAAGGTGGAATACCCCTCAGAAGAGCTGGCCATCAGAACGAACATTAGCGAATTGGTGCGCCGTGCATGCGAGCAGGGTCTCATGATCAGCTCTTACGGCACGGTGTCGGTGCGTTGGTACGACGACAACTTTCTGATCACCCCAAGGAATATACCCCGAATGGAAATTGGTATCGACGATATTGTTCAGATCAGAAATGGCGAACGCGAACCGGGCAAACTGCCCAGCCGCGCGTTGAAACTCATACAGCAGATATACAGAAAAAACCCCGAGGTCAACTCCGTTATCCTTACTCAGTCGCCCAATGTGATGGCCTTTGGCGTTTCTGATGCCCGGCTCGATGTGCGTACTATACCCGAAAGTTGGATCTTTTTGCAGGATATCCCAGTGGTGCCCTTCGGCAAACAGTTTGCAGGAGATGACACCATACCTGACCTCATCTCCAAAAATACGCCGGCTGTAATCATTCAAAACGATAGTATCATTGTAACAGGCGATAAACTGCTCCAGACCTTCGACAGGCTCGAAGTAGCAGAATTTAGTGCCAAGTCGCTCATTATGGGCAATCCGCTGGGTCAGTTGGTGCCGATCAACGATATTCAAATAGAAGATTTGAGAAAGAAGTTTTTGAGCTAGCCAGCGATGATGCAAAGGTTACAATAATGCAGGATTGGGCTTGCCCGAAGGTATAGCTTGATTTTTAAATTGGCTATTCCAAAACCTCAAACAGGAGAAAAGGGAAATATGTCAAACTAAAAATCATGGATATTCCCCTTAACAGCTACGCATCTTTACGATGGCTCCTTTTTTACAATTTTTAGCACAAAGCCATTATCAGCGTTAAAATCAACCGGTCTTATTACAGTCAATCCATCGGGTGTTTGACTAAATTTCACCGTTCCAAACCCAATAATTTCTACATGGTCAATTTGTATTTTTGAAGAAGGAAAAGACCTAACAGTAATTTCGGCTTCAGGTTTTACCAAAGAGATTGCGTAAATGTTGTTGTCCTTCATGGTGAACCAAAAATCTTGTGGAGTAAAAACGTTTTCGAAGCCTTTTTCGGCCCGGTCTTCAGTACTCTGAAATCCTATTTTCGTTGGGCCTTCCTTGGATATTTCCCATCTATGGGTGCCATAAATAGCCTCTCCATTTACTGAAAGCCATTTACCAATTGCTTTCAAACTGTTTACACTTTGCTCAGGCACAATCCCTTCGCTTGTTGGCCCGATATTCAACATATAATTGCCCCCTTTAGAAACGATTTCAACCAGCCAGTACAACACTTCAACCGGCGATTTCCAATCGTTGTCATAGGAATTGTATCCCCAGGAATTGTTGAAGGTGCCGACTGTTTCCCATGGTTTTGTCAAATGTTCGTATTCTTTCGGAATGGTGTTGTCTCCGGGTATGGTAAAATCTCCGTATCCATGCCCGATGCGCTCGTTAATCAGCACCTGTGGCTGAAGATTATAGGCCGTTTTATAGAATTCAAAACTTTGTTCGGCAGTCATCCTGTAATGCATATCATACCAAAGTAATTTTAGATCTGGCAATTGATGCAATAATTCCTGCACCTGGGGCACTGCCTTTTGCCGGAGATATTCCTCGAAACTGTTTGGGCTTGGATCCCAAAGATTTGCACCAAATGTGCGTTCGAAATCAGAGATATCCGGATCACGCTGAGCACTAATCTCAGATTGTGCATCAGCCCCATCCATCCAGTCAATATTATGTGAATAATAGAGTCCAAATTCAAGTCCTTTGTCTTTGCACGCATGATAGAGCTCTTTGATGATGTCTCGCTTGAAAGGTGTTGCATCCATGACATCATACTCGCTTACCTTCGAATCAAACAAAGCAAATCCATCGTGATGTTTCGATGTAATCACCAGGTATTTCATTCCTGCATCTTTGGCCAGTTGAGCAATTTCATCTGCATTAAATTCGACAGGGTTAAACATCGGTGCCAGTTGGGCATATTCTTCTCTTGGTATTTCTGCGGCATACATCATCCATTCCGCTACATGAGGAGGTCGCATTTCATGTATTTTTTTCCTTTCCAGACACCACCTGGTATAGAATACAAGCCCCAGTGAATAAACATGCCAAATTTTGCTTCTCTAAACCACTCCGTGGTTTTGTCTTTTGACTGGTTCATCTTCTTCCATTCTTCCAAATGAAAGGTGGGGTATTGGTCTTCTTCATAGCTCTGGCAAATTACAAAGCCATGTGTTAGCATAGATATGATTATGATTAAGGTTATTCTTTTCATCTGTTTATATTTTGTTTTTTAATGGTCAGATGGAACTACGCATGACTAAATAATTATTGTCGTGTGTGTCTTAATAATTATTTAGTCATGCTCCGTTTCATATACTTATCAGTTTGTAATCAATATTTGTGTGCGCTCATTTTCCTGTCGGTCAACTTCAAGGCTCAATTTACCTGAACCATCGTACGACCATTTATCAGTTATTTTACCATTTACCTTTACTGTGGCGGGCTTCTTAATGGTAAAGAAGTTGATGGAATACCCCCGCGACAAGGGTCTGCCATTATAATCGCCCTGTGTAGCCTCAATGACGAACTCCAGACTTTTGTTTTCGGCATGGCTTGTAAACCTTGTTGAAGCGATCTTTCCCTTTTCATAGTCGAATGAAACACCATCATCCTCATACAAGGTGTATTCACTCCTGCCTTGAGGATACACGGACAATTGAACCTTGTGCAATGGTTCTTCGCCGAGATAATCGCTAATTTCGCGGTAGGCAATAATGGCTCCGGCCTTTACAAACATTGCTCCTCCTCTGTTTTGCGGATAACCGGCATGGATTTTTTTCCCTCCATTACGTATTTCATTATCCCAAAAGTTTATCCATTTGCCCTGTGGCAGATACACAGAATCGCTAAAGACGCCAACTAAAATATTGTCTCCGAACATGTATTGGTATATCATGTTATCTACCTCCCGGTCATCGGGAAATTCGAGCGGCATTGCCCTCAGTATCGGTTTACCGGTCAGGTGGTTTTCTATGGCAGCAGAATAAATGTACGGATTTAGGCTGTGGCGTAACCGGGCATAATATGTAAAAGCTTCTTTTTCATTGGGCGGAAAATACCAGGGATGTAGCAGTGTGTACCAACTGTTTATCTGAACCCAAGGCAACATAAACCCAAGGTGCATGGCAGCAATATGGTTTTGCTTGACGTCCAGAACGTCAATGGAAGTATTGCTAAAACCACTTAGGCCAAGGTTGAGCTGATCGAACAGCGCGTCTTTTCCGCCCCCGTTATCGCCACTTGTAGCAGCTCCCCAATGCTGGGAACCGGCGTATCCACCGCAATAGTGGTGAAATGAACGCATGCCTTTGTGTTCCCTGAATGTTTGGTTCATCTGTTTTGACAAAAGCACCTGGTTTAAATTGTGCATTTCACTGTCGGTACTTCCATTGTGGTATTTCCGATCTGGGTGTTCGTCAAGCGTCCTTCCGGGATCCAGCTTGAACCCGTCTATTCCCTGGTCTATAAATCTGGTAAGATGATCGAACCAGTGCTCCAATCCGGAAGCCTCCTTTCCCAACCTTACAGCAATGCCATCTTCTTCTTTAATGGTAAGGTCGTGGTCAATGCATAACCACAGCGCAAGCTTGAAACCGATTTCATGAAGCCTGGATACAAACAATAAAGGGTGTTCGTACTTCGGATACTTATCGACCTCCCAAAACGGCTCTGCGGGAAATTTTTTTAAGTCCCAGCTTTTAGAAGTGGAAAAGTCGTAATACGTTTCCATCCATTGCGGTTCGAGCCACATTATATCACAAGGGATATTTTCTTTTCTGAATTGAAGGGCATCATTCATCACGTCCAACTGATCTTCCATAGTGTTGCCGCCAAAAGCGAGTCCATATGCCCAACGGGGCAGGATAAATGATTTTTTGGTGATGGTGGTGTACTTATCCAGCACATCGTACATGGACGATCCCAGCATCAGGTAAAAATCAATGTCTTTTTCGGAATTCAGCACACACAATTTGTCATCTTTGTACCTGCCTACATCAAAATAGTTGATGCTTGTTGTATTGTTGAAAATACCCCATCCTTCGGAACTCATTAAAAACGGGATAGGAATTTCGGTTTTCTGGTAAATCGTCCACATACGCAGTACTTCCCCCCGGTGCTGAATATTTTTCCGATTGGTGGCCCCGCCTCCATAAAAGCGTTCACCTGGATTAATGGATAGCATGAATGCCTTGCTTTCATCCCTTATTGCCCCAGCTACGTGCTTATCGCCCTCAATGCTGGCACCGTCACCAATGATATTGCCCCGCCGGGTAGCAGTACCGAAGTATGCTCCCACCGACTGGATCAGTTCCTGTTCCAGGGCAGGGGGCATGTCAAGGTTTATCTGGTCAATAATCGGCTCACCGGCCACGGTAGATACAGCAATGGTTTTTGCATTTTTATCTATCGAGAATTGAAGCCCTTGCGACCGGATGGTCTGAATGTCACCATCACTTAGCACATTCACCTGCGCTGTTTCTAAATCGGCATTGATAATTCCGTACCGTTCCATCCATGTTTCCGGGAACTCATTTTTTTCGGACAACCTTATCCTGAAAATTCTGTCTGAGAAGGCTTCAATGCTGAGGGTGGTTTGATCATTTAATGGAACAATCACTTTTTCAGGTGCCACCGATTGAGCTTGTAAAGGGGATAAGCCGGTAACAGTGCACAGCCAGAAAAACCAAGACCTCATTATCATACTACTCAGGGTCTTTGCAAATTTCTTCATGTTTTAAAGTTTTTATTTTGATAAGTATTATCAGTTTTCAGCAGTTGCAGGTGAAATATGATATAAAAATCACGGTTTTCCCTGTCGTAAAACCAATGTTGGCTTGGTTCTTCGTGAGGGCTGTTTATGATAAGCTTTTCTATTGATTTTACCATTTTATCTAAAAAATACGATACTAATACAAGCTCTGATTTTTACTCGGCTTTTCATTTTGGAAAAAAAGCATTTTTGTATAATTCAGCCCAATGCACCAGACGTCAAATCCCTTACTGATCGAATGAAATGATTAAAACTAGTGGATCGGTTTCTATCTATTCCCATATTTTTGGACACTTTTTCCGCAACTTCCATTTTTGGCAGGTATCCAATACCACTATACTCTGGTAATATCTTCAATAAATATTCTGACGGTTTGCTGATGGCATCTACATTTCTGAATTCAGCTTTGCCAATATGATTTTCACCTTTGAATCTGTGAAAAGCGCCTTCTATAGCTTCTAGGTCTCCAAGAAACCAACTTTCAAGCTCTTGACACACAATTCTGATTTTATATGGGCAAAAACAATTGTTGTGAGCAATCTCATCGAGGTTCTGCTTCAGTTCTACACAATTGGATGAATCCTGATCTCTTGTAATAATTATCCGTGATCCTGGTATTCTGCTTATTGATGGTATGGCTCTTCTTATGGCCTTTTCCAAATCCTGCTTTCCTTGATGAGGATATATTTTAAATGAGATGTTTTCTGTCAGCATTGATGGCAACAGATTTTCCAACACTATTTTAAGCGAGGGCTCTTCTGTAAAAACATGAAGGAAAATCATATGTTCGCACCTTTAATATAATGATTGCGCCATAACCATCCCAGCTGGTTTTCCTTCGCCAATTCCTTCACAAGCTGATCATCCGCTGCGGCTCTGATTTCTGTAAATCCTTCATTTTTAACTAAAAAGAAAAGCTCGTCAATCTTTACTCCATTTACAAAATCAGGCGAATGTGTAGAAACCAATACCTGCCCTCCACGCTCAGAATATTCACGAATTTCTTCCGATAACTGCAAGAGTAAATCAGGATGTAAAAAATTCTCCGGCTCTTCGATGCATAGCAGAGGATGTGGTGATGGATCGTGAAGCAAGATCAGGTAGGCAAACATCTTAATGGTACCATCTGATACAAATTTTGACAGAAAAGGATTCTTAAAACTCTCGTCCTGAAATTTTAAAAGTATCATTCCGTCTTCGGTCTCTTTGGCTTCCACTTTGTTGATGCCTGGTATTCTGCGTGGTAATTTTTCAATCAGCCGGTTGAAGGTTTCTCTGTGGTAATCATACATATATTTGGTAACCTGTGCAAGGTTATGTCCTGTCACTGACAGATGTTCACTGATTCCCGTCTCTGAGAGATTCTTTCCATATTCAATCTTAAAATTCGAAATATACCACCTCTCTAGTAGGTTTCTGAATGCACTGATCACCTTATATTTTTCAAATTGTCCCAGCCCCTTTATAGCCATAATATCTGAACTGGCTACCTTCTGAAACTCTCTGTTGTCTTGGCTCTCTTTTGAGTCGTACTCATCTTCATTGGAAATTGCATAACCTTCTCCTCTTGAAAAGTCAAGAAAATGCCAAGGCTTACCGTTCTGTCCTCTGCGATACTTTAATACCTCTTTGTTTATGTATGACTTGCCATTTGTAAAACCAATTTGAATGCTATAAGTAACGAGCGGCGGACGGTCTTCATCAATAACCGGATTGCGAAATTTAATTTCAAATGTTATCATCTCCGATATACTACAATCTCTTGAGATAATTTCGTGAAAACCGCCACGTCGGTTGATTGCGATATTGACATTGTTATGCAAACAATCGCTCAGAAAACCAAACACATCAAAAAATGTCGTCTTCCCAGATCCATTCGGCCCCAGGAATACGGCCATTTTTGGTATATCTTTTATTGTCGTCTTTTTGAAAACCTTAAAATTTTCAATTGAAATGCTTTCTATTTTCATGGCTTTACATTTTAATAACCCGCAAACTTTCAATGCCACGGTCGTCAATGATTTTTACTGCAATGGAATTTCCCGACTCAAACTCTAAAGACAACGTTCCTTTGAATGCTTCAATTTTTTCTTCGTCAATCTCTGCTTTAAGGTTTTTAGCCAGTTTATCCCAACCAGAAGGTTCGTTTTCTCCTAATATTTTAGGTGATACCTTCTCAATTGTTTTATATTTTAACCCGCTTCCAATACCTTCTTTAATATGTGCCAATTGATAATAATCAAAATTAGCAGTCATTAAACGCTGTTTTGCCAGTGTTAACGAAACACGACTGGTATCGCACGTGATCCAGCGTCGTCCCCATTGTTGGGCAACTGTTGCAGTTGTATCACTTCCACAAGTAATATCGAGAACAAGGTCGCCGGGATCGGTGGTCATAAGAATACAACGTTGAATTGGAGTTGTAGCCGTTTGCACAACATACCGCTTGTTGCTTTCATACATTTGCGAAGGCCTGATATTATTGATACGTCGGCCTGGTACTTCATCTTCATATTTACGCCACATCAAAGAAGCTTGACCTTCAGCAGCATCTGATCGACCTATTTGAGCCATTCTTTCCATTGCTTTCTTAGATACAGACCATTGACGGCTACTGGCACAATTAAATACCCTGCCATTCCAGTTGTAGGGTTCTGATCGTCCGGTGGTAGAATGCCCTTGAGAATCTAATCCCGTTCTCCTGTTATGTTCAGCTTTGCCAGCCCATTTCAGTTGTGGGTCAAGGTGCGGATCGTAGGCGTAAGTTTTCTTCTCTCCCCTGTCGGGGTCGGTGGCCGGAGTCACCAGCCCTACATGCGGGTTATTTGCCCTTTCTTTGTCGGTATGCTCGTATTGCTCTATTTGTTTTGTAGTCTGTTTCTTAGCCATTATAAATCTAAGGTGTCAATATTTTAAAATCTTAAAAGTACCTATAAATCTTGTGCTTGTATCTGTGTGCATTGGCAAAATTGCACTCTTTTGCAAATTTTGGTCTGCGGGCGGGCTGGAGCGATTTGCAAATGTGTGCAATGTGGGTCGGGTTATATTACATTTTTCTTATAGTAAACATCTTTCAGTGTCACTGTGTCTCATTTAAGCCTTGTATATAACGAAATGCTCTACTTTAGGCCGTTTTTTTACCAAAGACACAAAAATACCCTTACCCATAGATGGGAGATTAAATTATGCTTTAAATAAAAAAGTCGAACCGGGAACATTCTTTAGAA
>JAAUQL010000132.1 GCA_012033595.1 Cyclobacteriaceae bacterium
GCTTGGTTCCTGTTGGAAATATTGGCATTTGCATCTGCATATCTATAGCGTTTTGCGACAATGACAATTTACGACTTTTCGCCCTTTTTGCTATATTTCGATGGTCAAGTCAGGAGGTCTGAAATTGTTTACTGAAGATAATCGAAGGTATAGGGCAAGGTCTCGCCAGCGGCTATGAATAGTGTATCTGTCTTTTCGTAAATAATCCCATTTTTTTTAATGCTGTTCATTACATAGATTTTCTGATTTCCGGCTACTTCTATCAGAGCTTCCGATGGGGGTACACGCCAATCGACAGCATGTCCGTTTTCTTCGCCTGCAAAACCTATGGGAGATCGAAAGGTGGTATGGAAATAATCATCATCTACAATTTTTTGATTGTTTTTAACTTCCCACTGGATATATGCCTTTAAAGGAACGAGGTATTCCATATCAACAATGGTATCTCTGGTGAGCGATGACAAGGTTATAGTCCTCTTGTGTAATATTAAAAACTTCGATTCGTCCACGAAATACTCGATTTCAAAATAGCCCGCATATAATTCATCATCATTGAGGCGGAATTCAAACATAAAAGTGCCGTCGTTTTGTGTTCTTGTAATTGCCTTACTTCTGATTACTACCGAAAAAATACTTGTATAATTGATCCATTTTAAGAGCAATTTAACATTTCCGATTCCTGAATTTCCGTTATTAGTCGTCAATCTGCCCTGGATAATGTTGCACCCTGTTGTGCAATTTTGAGAAGCCAGATTGTTTTCTTCAACAATGTCACAGTTAGAAATGCCCATCAGCAAAAAAGCGCCGAGAGACCCCATTAGCATCGTTTTTAAAATTTGGGTGAGAAGTTTTGCGGTTATCATTTTTAAGAATTCAGTAGGGCAATTCGGTTGAGAAATCTTGCTTTTCGCCAGTGGGTGTACAAAATCAAACCAAAGCAAAACGGCCAGGGGCGAAAATACACACAGATGACCCCAATGCCTGACTATAGGTTGTACTGCATCAGCTATATAACCTGACAAAAAACCGGATTAGTTCGTTTGTGTGCCTGGTATTTTTTTCACCCTCTATTTCATGTACCCCTGGTGTTCAGCATGCTTTGTCAGCATTTCTGAGAAGTGGCTTGTGCGCGCATTTTGACTGGTCAAACCGGGTCAGATTATCTTTTGAGTCTGGGGATATTGCCCAAAATCACCTCTTCTATTTCCTTAAAATACTTTACAGTTTCCATTTGCAGTTCCATGGTGGCAGGTTCGTCGCAAACCAGGATACAATGTTCATGCAATTGCAGCATGGATACCGTCCACATGTGGTTGATTCCACCCTCCACCACTTCTCTGAGTGCCCGGGCTTTGTTGTAACCTGTTATGATGAGCATTACCTCGCGGGCGTCCATTACCGTACCCACGCCAACAGTGAGGGCAGTGGTAGGCACCTGATCGATGTCATCGTCAAAAAACCGTGCGTTGGCCAGGATGGTGTCATAGCTTAGGGTTTTAATCCTGGTGCGGGATACCAGCGACGAGCCCGGTTCATTAAAGGCGATGTGACCATCCGGGCCTATTCCGCCAAGGAATAACTCTATACCGCCATAGCTTTTTATTTTTTCTTCATAGCGTTTGCACTCCTTGTCCAGATCGGGTGCATTGCCGTTGAGAATATTGATGTTTTCTTTCCTGATGTCGATGTGATCAAAAAAATTGCGGTGCATAAAGTTGTGATAACTCTGTGGGTGATCTTCACTCAGGCCGACATATTCATCCATATTAAAGGTGACTACATGTTCGAAAGAAATCTCGCCTTTTTTATAGCTATCGATGAGTTGCGCATAGGTCAAAAGTGGAGAGGAGCCTGTCGGAAGGCCAAGTACAAATGGTTTTGAAGCGGTGGGTTGAGCTTTGTTTATCCGCTGAATTATATAGTTGGCGGCCCATTTTCCCGCATCCTTTTGCTCCGGTTTAATGATGATCCTCATAGCTGCTTGTTGTTTGAGTATTTTAATTTAAGTTTTGATTTCGTTGCTAAGTATTTGTGCCTTAACACCATAGTGTTGCGGCTTTTGTTTCAATAGATTATGTTGATGCCGGATATTATACTGAATCTGGCATATATTGTGCTATTACCTGCAAAATTATAAAATTAATTGCGGTATTTTACTGTTTTGCAATCAAAAATATAGGTGCGCTCACGATTTATAATTATTTTTGCGGTGTTTAAATAAGTTGAATGAAAATGAGTAAAAAAGCCCCAAAGGACATACCTGAAACCAACTTGTCTCCACTCAATTACCCCAACATTTCTGACCTGAATACCTTTCTGAGGTTTGAAAAAATCCCGGTCACCATTTATGTCGATTCCACCAAGGCTTCTATTGGCGTGGCCAACGAGGTGGCTGCAATCATTAAAATAAAGCAACTTCGTCGTGAGAAATGCCTCATCGGACTCGCTACAGGCTCTACCATGGTGGCTTTTTTCGAAGAATTGGTCAGGCTGCACAAGACTGCCAACCTGAGCTTCAAAAATGTCATTGCATTTAATATTGATGAATTTTATCCCATGGATCCCGATTCTATTCAGAGTTATGCCAAATTCATGAGAGCGTATTTGTTTGACCATATCGATATTGAGGCACATAATATCAACATTCCCGATGGCGCGCTTCCCAAAGACCGGGTAAATGAATTTTGTATCGAATATGAGCGTAAAATCGAAAGCAATGGCGGCCTCGATATCATTGTACATGGAGTAAGTGGTCTTGGCCATACAGGCTTTAACGAGCCCGGTTCACCCATCGATTCTAAAACCCGGCTGGTGACACTCGACAGGGCGACCATTACTGCCGCAGCGAGTGATTTTTATGGCGAAAAAAATGTACCCGGCAAGGCAATTACCATGGGCATAGATACCATGTTCAAGGCCAAAAAAGTGTTTTTGATGGCCTGGGGAGAGGGCAAGGCACCCGTGATTAAGGCTACGGTTGAAGGAAAAAAAACAGATCAGGTACCGGCAAGCATATTGCAGGATCACCCGGATGCTACCATTGTGATAGATGAAGCAGCCGCTGACGAACTCACCCGGGTAAAGACACCCTGGATTGTGGACATCCCCAAATGGGATGAATCAATGATCAAAAAAGGGGTAGTGTGGCTATGTCAAAAAGTAAATAAACCCATCCTGAAACTGACCAACAAAGATTATAATGACCATCATATGAATGACCTGGTCACCGAAGTAGGCACGGCATACGATATCAATATCAAGGTATTCAATTATTTGCAAAACACCATTACCGGTTGGCCAGGGGGCAAGCCCAATGCTGATGACTCGCACCGTCCCGAGCGCGCACTGCCTGCTCGGAAAAGAGTAATCATATTTAGCCCACACCCCGATGATGACGTCATTTCAATGGGTGGCACCTTTATCCGGCTGGTAGACCAGGGACACGATGTGCATGTGGCTTACCAGACTTCCGGCAATATTGCCGTATTCGATGATGACGTGATCCAGCATACGGATTTTTTTCAGGAGGTAGATCAGGCTTTTGGCATGCAAAACAATGATGCTATCAAATTGTATCAAAAAGTCAATCAGTATATAAAAGAGAAAAAACCGGGTGATGCAGACAAGCCAGAAGTAAAGAAAATAAAGGGCTTGATTCGTAGAAGCGAAGCCAGGGCTGGCTGCAGGAACGCCGGCCTGACGGATGAAAAAGCGCATTTTCTCGATTTGCCATTTTACGAAACAGGACATGTGAAGAAAAATCCGGTCGGCCCTGCCGATGTCAAAATCATAAAAGAATTGCTGGTGAACATAAAGCCACATCAAATCTATGCTGCCGGAGACCTTTCCGATCCTCATGGTACGCATCGTGTATGCCTCGATGCGATTTTTATGGCACTGGACGAATTGAAAAAGGAGGAGTGGATGAAAGATTGCTGGGTGTGGCTGTATAGGGGAGCCTGGCACGAATGGCCCATCAGCGAAATAGAAATGGCCGTGCCCATGAGTCCCGATGAGCTGATGCGCAAACGCAAGGCGATATTCAAGCATCAGTCGCAGAAAGATTCCGCATTGTTTCCAGGGACCGACAGCCGGGAGTTTTGGCAAAGGGCCGAAGACAGAAACAAGGGACTGGCAGCGCAATATGACCAACTTGGCCTTGCAGAATATGAAGCCATGGAGGGTTTCAAAAGGTATTTCTTTTGAAGCAGTATCGAAATTGGGCAGGGCAAAAACCAAAAATATAGTGGGTGTTTTCCCTGTCCGGCTCAGAGAGATTTACTAATTTTACATGTGCGCTTTAGCAACAAGGCAATGTCCGGTTGTGAATACAAAATCATAGTTAATTGTGCTAAAATATTGGTTTAGAGCATCCTGGTTACATTGGCACGACGCTGGTGTATAGATGAGCATACCTACAAAGTCATGAAGAAGCTGATCATCCTTTCATTTGCCTTAGCCCTGACCTTTCCCGCACTGGCCACCGTGGGCACCCTGGAAAATATAGAAGTCAATTCAAGCTATGTTGGGGTGAAATTTGAAGACGATGATCAGACTTTGGTGCTCAGTTTCAGTGATCAGATCCACGAGCCGATGCACTCAGTAATTCAGATATCCAAAATCAGCGATTTGAAATACAAGACCCGCGTCATGCGCTATTTTGGTGGTTTGGTGGTATGCCAATCGTACAAATTTAAAAATCTCGTGCTGGAAATAGACGGCCAACGAATGAGCTACGACTTTACACGAGCCAATGTAAGCACCGTGGTAAACAAAATGTGTCAGTAAAAAGAAGATCAAACATCCTCAGAATGCACCAATTCCAAGTCGCCTGCCAGCGCCCTCTTTCCCAATCTCGAGGCAATATGATGCGCCTTTTTACACGAGTCACCCATCTCCGCCAAGCCTATTTTATTGAATAATCATTAAAAATTGCTATAGCGCGGCAAAGGCACCAACGATAGCCTTTCCATCATAAAGGCACTTGTCAAAATTCCCAATCTCAAGTGAGAAATCTCAAATAAATTCCAATATCTGCAAATTCATAATTCAAGGGGGTAAATTTGCGGGAATACATATACCGGGAAAATGATATCACTGAAAGAAGAAATGCACGCCCATTTGGCAAAAGATATATTGCCGTACTGGAGCGAAAATACGATCGATGCCGTGTATGGTGGATTTATAGGAAGAATAGACGGAAAGGATGCGCCGCACCCCCATGCTGACAAGGGATGTATCCTGAATGCGCGGATATTGTGGACTTTTTCCGCGGCATACCATCAACTGAAGGATGTACAATACCTGCACATAGCTCAGCGGGCATTTGACTATTTTACCTCACGATTTTTTGACCGTGAATTTGGGGGCGTTTATTGGTCGGTGGACTATTTGGGTCATGCCAAAGCAGACAAAAAACAGGTGTACGCGCAGGCATTTGCGATGTATGGGTTGGCAGCGTACCATCAATCTGCTCACGATCCCTTGGCACTGGATCTGGCCATTGATTTATTCTGGCTGATCGAAAAGCATGCTTTCGACCAGCAGTACAATGGCTATTTGGAAGCCTTTGACCGGGAGTGGCATTTGCTCGATGATCTTCGCCTTAGCGAAAAGGATGCAAACGAAAAAAAGACCATGAACACACATCTTCATATCCTGGAGGCTTATACCACTTTGTTCCGGAGTTGGAAAGATGAGCACTTGCGCCAACAACTTCATAACCTTATTACATTGTTTCTGGATAAATTTGTAAACCGGCAATACAGGTTCAATCTTTTTTTTGATGAAAAGTGGAATCTAAAATCAGACGAGATTTCATTTGGCCACGACATCGAAGGGAGCTGGCTGCTTCAGGAGGCCGCAGAAGTGCTTGGCGATGAAAGATTGATGCAATTAACCAGAGCAAATGCCAACCTGATGGTTGATGAAGTGTTGAGACGTGGGTTTGATGCTGATGGTGGATTGATGTATGAAGCCGATCAGGAAAGGGTGACAGATACCGACAAGCATTGGTGGCCTCAGGCCGAAGCCATTGTTGGGTTGGCAAATGCATGGCAAAACACCCGTGACCAAAAATATTTGCTCAAAGCCGGATATGTATGGCGATTTATTCAAGCACGAATGATTGATCGTGCCGGTGGAGAATGGTATTTTAAAGTCGATAAAAAAGGCCAACCCTATGCTGATGAAGATAAGGCAGGCCCTTGGAAATGCCCCTATCACAATGGCAGGGCATGCTTGGAGATGATCAAAAGATTTTAAATGGTGCTTCGTCCATTGGCGGGTCATTGGATGGAGGCAATATTTCTGGTTCGGAACTGTCGTAAGTTCCATTGCCGCCATTGGCGCCCGCTTTTTCTACTTTCCATGCTTTCACATCGGTGTACCATCTGTTGTTGTACTCGCGACTTTCTACTTCTATAGACACTCTCACCTCCTCATTTTGTTTCAGTCCAAAGGTGTCGATTTTGTCTCCCCAGGCGGTAATGCAGACTTTTTTTGGATATTGAGATTTAGTTTCCAAGATAAACTCCTGCTTTTTCCAGGTGCCGTTTTTTCCCTGACCCGATTGTATGGGGTTGATTTGAATGATTTTTCCTTCTAATTCCATGACGGCGAAATTAAAAACTAATGCCGTGAAAATAAAACGAGATTCCTCGATTCTTCCATAGTCAAGTCGAATAAATGCTACTTTTCTATGTTAAATCAGTTCCCTGCCCGGATCCCAATAGTACATTTGCGCATCCACGACCCTGTCTTCTTGTATTTGCAGGCCTTCTATTTCCAATAGTGCCTGCATTTGCCCCGATGTGCCAAAATGATGTTTACCTGTCAATTGTCCATGGCGGTTCAAGACCCGATGGGCTGGTACCTCGGGTAGGGCGTGGGCATTGTTCATAGCCCAACCAACCATACGGGCGCTTCCCCTGGTGCCAAGATATTGGGCTATGGCTCCATAGCTTGTCCAGCGTCCCGGAGGAATGAGCTTCACCACTTCATATACATCTTCAAAGAAATTTGGTTTCATATTACTGCTTTGTTGCGACCTCATTTCACCTGGAGGCTATACCCATGCCGATGTATGTGTGGCTGAGCAATGAATAATGATAGGCCAGCTAACGCTTTCCGACATTTCGTCCAAAGGTAAACGTATTGAAAACGGGTAAGCCATGCTGGCTCAGGCCTTCCACAATCACCTGATAGTTTCTAGCATCATCACTATTGAAAAAACTGATTTTCACCCTCCCTTTTCTGTTGGTGCTAATTTGCGGAGTCCAGTATAGTGTGGTTCTATAATCCGGAGGGCCATCATCAGATTTGCCATAGTTGGGGGAGGGGAATGCTTGCGGAGTTTCATCGATCTCGCTGCTGTGGCCAGCTGTACGATCAGCTCCCATGGTCTGAGGGCGGTAATTTTCCAAATATTGTACGGCATAGGCAGGCAAATCGACTTGCACCAGGTTGCTTTGGTGGTTTTCATTTGGCTTGTTTGGCTTATGCTCCAGTGGTTTGGCAAATATGCTGTCGAGCAATTGGAATTGCGGAATGGCTGTTTCCTGGTTGAGCATAACGAGATCGAGCATTTTTGATGTTTCGCGGTCGTATTCTTCAAACAATTCTCCGGGTTTTTCGAGTTTTTTGCCTGTCAGATAGCCGAGATTGATATAGTTCTGAATATTTCGCGCAAGCGGGTCTCTGGATATCCGGTCATAATTCAGCACCGAAACCGACAAGTCGGTATTGGCCACAGCCTTGCCGTTTTGGTCTTTTATTTCCAATACCAGTTCTATCCTCTCTCTTGGTTTAAAATCCTTTTTTGCCAGGTAGTATTTTATAAATGTCGCATCTGATTGTTGGACGTACACCAACCTTCTGCAATGCAAGATGCCATGTTCGTCGAGCAGGAGCAACTGTGATACACCATTGGGCAACGGGGCCTTGGGAAATTCTGCACGGTACAAGCCGCGGGTAATAATGCCAATCCGCCGGTCGTACAGCACACCATCGGCAACCACCAGCAAATAAAACTTTTTACCTTCGAATTTTATGGTTGAGTTTACCGTGACATCAATGGTGTGCGGTTTCAGGTTGTTTACCATACAGGAATACCCATCTTCGTGTATTTCCGGAAATGCTGTTTCTTCAAAAATATCAGACATAATCAAGGTATTGAATCCAACTTCCTGGCGTGGCATCACAAATATGCTCCCAAAGCCATTGTATTCACTTTTTAAATTGCCCACCATGCGGCCAATGCCATCGACCAGGCGACCACGAACTTCCAGGGGTTGGCCAAAAGGATTGCTTGCCTCAAAACCCAATTGATTGGGCAGGCTTTCTACCAACCTGCCACCTTCGGGGTGATATACAAATCGATTGACCGTATCTTGCTGTGCCACGGTAAATTGACGGTTTCGGGTTTGATTACTGAAAATTTCCAGGCTTTCGCTATAGTAAAAATCCGAAGTCATATCTTTTGTCCCGGCTACAAGGGTATATTTTGCCGGGGGCAAAGTTGCCGGCAGGTACAATGACCCCGCAGCTCTTCCTAGGCTCGAAGCCACATTTGACGAAAGCACCACCTCGCCTTTGGGGTCGCGCAATTCTAAAAATATTGTCTCTGTTTTGTCGTCAGGAATATTGTTGGCGATTTGAAGCGAATACACCTTGTACCACATGGTTTCGCCTGCTACATAAAAGGGCTTGTCGCGATGTAGATATAGTTTTTTGTTCACCTCTGGTTGATGATACTCATTCAGCCTGCGTCTCACCAATACAATAAATGGGTCGCTGTCCAGTTTATAGTCCTCCAGTTCAATCTGGTTTTTATTGTTGAGATATATCGATCCGAAGGCGCGTTCTTTTTCGAATGAGCTAATCACTTCAGATTCTATTGGAGTCCGTTTTAAAATGATATTTTCGTCCCAAAACCACTGGTTGTAGCCTATATTGTCGAGTATGTCGGAGTCGCGCAGGCCGTATCGCAGCATTCTTCCGCCGAGCTTTTTGCGCTGGGGCGGATCGTAATATTCAAAATAAGTCAGGTTTGACTTTGTTTCTACTTTGCTCACATACTCGTCATTGAGAAAGTAATCGAACGTTTGCCCCAGCCGCATATAGTCGAGAACCAGTTGGTCATCATCCATTTCTTTAAAAGCAATCTCGCAGCTCACCTGGTAATTTTCCCATGAACTATATTTCCCCTTTAAGGTGATGAAATTGAGATTGTCATCTGTGATGGTACCGGTCAGTTTGAGTACTTCATGGCTATCTATATCTATGAGCAGTTCTCCTTCCATAGCGGGTTTTGTGACATTTTCTTTTTTTTCAAATCTGATTTGAGCCACATTCCGGTTGTTTACCGACAAAATACGGCCTACCGAAAGATAGTATTGATCGCGCACATCGAGGCTAACGGGCATAATGAGGTCATCGGTCTTGGGCTGAATGATGGTGAGCAGGCGTACCATCAGCGTAAAATTTTTGTTGTAAATAAAAGAATCGGCAGTGGAAAGTTTCAGGGCGTAGCGTCCTTCCTGAATGGCCCAGTCCTCCACGCCATTGTTGGTAAACCGGGTATCGTAAAATATTTCGTACAGCTCGGAGTATTCATCGCCATTTTTGGATATTTGCCGGTAAAATGCCTTGCCATATTTATCGGTATTTGACTTGCCCAATATTTTGTTATAGGCATGGTTCACCAGGTTGTAAGCAAATTCATCATTACCTTTTCCCTTAATCACCAGCTCCGGCATGAGCAGTTTGCCCGGTGTCATTTCTACCCTCAACGGTTCCGATGAGTTCACCTCTAGTTCGAGCGGTTCGTAGCTCAGGTGTGATATCACCAATACGATGGGCAGGCTGTCTACTTTTAGGGTAAATTCACCAAGGATATTGCTGGCGGTGCCTTTATATATGTCTTTGATGGCAATATTGGCAAATGGGATCGGTTCCTGGCTTGTCTTGTCCACAATGCTGCCCGACAGTTCTGTCGACTGACCTGAGGCAGCAGGCGCCATGGCGCAACAAAGTAAAAAATAGCATATTAAGAAAACTGGCTTCATATACAATGATCCTATTTACCGGATTAATTTAATATTAGAAAAATTACAAATAAATTGGTGCAGTGAAAAATGAAATCAAACAATTCATGTTATAATACAAATCTTCAAATTATCTTCAAATTAAGGTTATACTTTTGTTTTTTACAGTCGAATCCCGGAACGTAAGTGAAAGTACTAATTATAGAAGATAATATAGAACTGTCAAGCAATATAGAGAGCTACCTGGCCAAAGAAGGATATATTTGCGAAACAGCTCCTGACTACCGGCATGCCATCGACAAGATTTTTTCCTTTAAATATGATATAATTATTCTGGATTTGATGCTGCCTGACGGCAATGGCATGGAGGTGTTGCAGGCGCTGAAAAAGGAATCGTCTGAGGCCGGAGTGCTGATCGCATCGGCCAAAGACTCGCTCGATGCCAAACTGGAGGGACTCGACCGTGGAGCTGATGACTATATCACCAAGCCTTTCCACCTCTCCGAACTCAATGCGCGTATCAAGGCCATCTACCGCAGGAAAAATTTCAATAATAAAACGCTGCTGGTATGCAACGAAATATCCATAGATACCGATGCCTGCGAAGTGATGGTGGACGGACAGACCATAGAACTGACCAAAAAGGAATACGAGCTTCTGGTATATTTTATATCCAATCAAAACAGGGTAGTCACCAAGCAGTCAATTGCTGAGCACCTGTGGGGCGACCAGGCCGATTTTTACGATTCTTTTGACTTTGTGTACCAGCACATCAAAAACCTGCGCAAAAAAATAATGAAAGCAGGCGGAGGAG
>JAAUQL010000026.1 GCA_012033595.1 Cyclobacteriaceae bacterium
TCGGGACGACTGACCGGAATAGAGCGAAATCTCAAAATAGTTCAATTGGATTTGTTTGCCTTAAAAAAGGGGGGTGTTTTTCAAAATATCGAAAAATCACCTTAGAACTCAATTTTAGACCCTTTTTTGCCTAAATTGGAATTTGGTCGGATGACAATAATAAAAAATTAAATATTCAGCTAAAAGCAGATTATGAAATATTGGATGACCTCATTTTCGATGTGGCGTATTCATTCCAAAGTAATTCTGAACTTAGAAACAATTATGAGTCAAAAGAAAGCTTTGGAGGGGGACTCAACAGGAATGGTTTGGCTACCAAAGAATCCAAAGATTTCTATAATCAACTACTGGAATCTACCCTGAGATGGAATGGTAATATATCAAATGGAACAATTGATGTTGTTGGCGGATATTCGTATCAGGAATTTTATGAAGAAGGTTTCAGAGCTCAAGGTGGAGATTTTATCACAGATGCATTTGCATATAACAGGTTAAAAGCTTCAAATGATTTTAAAACTGGTATTGGCGACGTAACCAGTTTTAAAAATACCAATAAGTTGATAGCATTTTTTGGCAGGGTTAATATGAGTTGGGATCAGACCTGGTTTTTATCTGTTAGCGGCAGAAGAGAAGGTAGTTCCAAATTTGGTACAGATAAAAAATGGGGGTTTTTCCCTGGAGCAAGTGGAGGAGTTGAACTGGCCAATTTTATCAATAGCAGTAGCATCAACAACCTCAAATTTAGGGTGAGTTATGGCGAAGCCGGAAACAACCTTAAAGACAGTTATTTATCCCTAGTGGTCGCGGAACCTGGTGATGATAGTTTTTATTATAATGGTGATTATGTACCGGCGTATGGTCCATTAAGAAATTCCAATCCAAACCTTGGGTGGGAAAGTAAAAAAGAAATCAACATTGGGCTTGACTATTCCTTTTTCAATGATAAGGTATATGGTGCTATCGATTATTATTCGAGAAAAACCGAATCACTTCTTTGGCTTTTTGGCGTTCCTCAACCACCAAACTTAGCCTCACAAACATGGGCAAATGTAGGAGATTTGAGAAATTCCGGTCTTGAGTTTCTGGTAAACCTGAAAGCGGTAGATAATGGTTCATTTTCTTATATACCAACCTTAACAGCAACCTGGTACATAGAAAACAAAATTGTTTCCCTGTCAGATCCTGACAACGGATTTGTATTTGGCGCAGGCAGAAACCTGGGTGGCATGGGTAGCCCGGGGCAAAATGACACCCCACTGGTGCATATCGAAGAAGGAGCACCTCTGGGACAGCTATGGGGCTGGAAATATGTAGGAATTTCTCCTACAGGCGAACTTCAATTAGAAGATATATCTGGTCCTGAAGGAAAACCTGATGGTGGTGTTGATGCTGATGACAGAACAGTAATTGGAAACGGACTTCCCTCATTTGAAATAGGATTTGGGAATAGCGTGAGATGGAATAATTGGGATGCTAATGTCTTCTTCAGAGGAGTATTTGGACATGATCTGATCAACTCTATGAGAGCGTTCTATGAAGTGCCAGCAGCGATCAGATCCTACAATGTTGTTTCTACTGCAAGGGATATGAAAAATCCTGATACCGGGGCTTATTTAAATTCGCCCGACGGAAAACTAAGTGATCTGTATGTGGAAAATGCAGACTTTTTCAAACTGGAGAACTTAAGTATTGGATATAATCTAAAAGTCCCCTCTGGCTCAGCCATAAATAATGTCAGGTTTTATTTTGCTGCAAACAACCTTTTTGTGATCACCGGTTACAAAGGAACCGACCCCGAAGTAAGATATGGCGATTCGGAGGATGATAATAACCCATTAGTCCCCGGTGTAGATCGAAGAGATACGTGGTATATGACCAGATCGTTTTCACTTGGAGTAAGTCTGGGTTTTAATTAATTGATGAAATAAACATTATTATGATGAAAAGAATAAATATAATAGGGAAACTGATACTTGTCAGTTTGTTTGTGACGACCTTTTCACCGTCATGTACAAATCTGGACGAAGAGCTTTATGATGTGGTGATACCGGAGGATTTCCTCAAAGGTGAGGAACAATATGTGGCGTACCTCGGACAGGCCTATACCAAGTTGAAAGATTATGGAACAGGGGGGCATATGCAATTGAGCCAAGGATCAGCTGATCAGGGAGTTTATCCAACTCGTGGAACGGACTGGAATGATGGGGGCGTGCACCGAAGAAGGCAAATGCATACCTGGACGTTTGAAGATACAGGAGGAACCTGGGATCTTGCATTTAGTGGTATTTCTGATTGCAACCGTCTAACGGAAAGCTATCTCGTACTTATTGAGGATGGTTTGATTGATGTGGAAGTGGCCAACAGATTTATAGGTGAATTGGCAGGTTTACGTGCTTTTTTCTATTACCTGTTAATTGATGCCTATGGTAATGTGCCCATTGTAACTGAATTTTCAACAGCAGATCCTGCACCTGCAACCAAAAGCCGCAAAGAAGTGTTTGATTTTATTATCGCTCAACTAGATGAGTGGGCACCAAAATTAGAAGTTGAAGTTGGTGGAGCAGCCTATGGTCGTGTCAATTATTGGACAGCCAAAGCTATTGAAGCCAAAATGCACCTGAATGCTGAGGTGTGGTCCGGAACGGCAAACTGGGATGGTGTCATCGCCGCTTGTGATGAAATAATCAATTCAGGTAAGTTTAACCTCGAAGCGAATTTTTTCACAAATTTTGATGTGGAGAATGGAGTATCTAAAGAGTTTATTTTTGCCATTCCTTACGATAAGGTATTTTTCAAAGGCTTTAATTTGTCTTTTCATACCTTGCACTATGGCAACAGAGATACCTATAATCTGACAGGAAATCCATGGAATGGCTTTTGCACCATGGAGGAATTTTATAATTCTTTTGATGACAAAGATTTGAGAAAAGGTGAGCCTGGAACATTGGATGGCCCTGCCACCAAACGAGGTACCTTTTTGGTTGGGTATCAGTACAAGCTTAATGGCGAGCTGGTTATAGATGATGCTGATGGAAGCAAAGACCCGGATGGCCCACCTGTTAATTTTATGCCAAACCTTAGTACCATAGGTCCAAATACACTACGACAAGAAGGTGCTCGTGTAGGTAAATGGGAATTTGAAATTGGAGGTACGGACAATATGAGCAATGATTTTGCAGTATTCAGATACGCCGATATTCTCCTGATGAAAGCAGAAGCTATTTGGAGAAAAACTGGTAATCCGGCAGATGCAACAGCACTTGCATTGGTCAACCAGGTAAGAACCACACACGGCGGAAATGAAATAGGGTTGTTGACAACTTTAGATGGTCCTATTAGCTTTAAAATTGAAGAAGGTTCTGTAGCAGGTGGCGAGTTGCTAAATGAAAGAGGGCGTGAGCTTGCTTTTGAAATGCATCGTCGACAGGATCTTATCAGATGGGGTGTTTTTGGTGAAGTGGCAAAATGGTCACCGCCCACTGGTGTAAGTGATGATAAACCATTTAATTCGGATCCAACAAGAACCATATTTGCGATTCCACGGAATCAACTGGAAAACAATAGAAATCTTATTCAAAACCCCGGATATACATCTGCCGGTGCCGGAGGTTGATATGTAATTATCCATTCAGTAAAAAAAGAAAGCAAGTTTTTTCACTTGCTTTCTTTTTTATTATACAAAATCATCCCGACAATACTAAATTGCCAGCTACCGTCTGAATTAAATTCAGATATCTCGATTTTGAATAAAATTGTATTATTAAAGCATTTTAAATTAAACAGGAATTGAGACCTATTATCAATTTTACCATCATACTTTTTATTTTTATTTCATTAAGTTATTGCAGCCAAAAGTCTAAATATCAAGCAATGGTTGATAAAGGATTGGAAAGCGGCATTAGAAATGACACTATTTTTTTGGGGCTTTATCTTGGCATGCCAGCCAAAGATTTTTATGAAACATGCTGGAGATTGAATCAGGAGGGCATTTTGATGGCAGGAGCAGGCAACTCTTCGGTACTTTATGAAATGAAAGAAGATTTTAAATCGGAGGTGGAAATCAATTTTTATCCAACCTTTTACAATGATGTTATTTACGAAATGCCCGTCAAATTCAAATACAAAGCGTGGGCTCCCTGGAATAAACAATACTCAGGAGATAGCCTGCAAACGGAAGTGTTAAGACAATACAATGCATGGTATGGAGGGGGTTTTATGGAAATAAAACATAAGACCAAAGGCAAGGCGTTTGTAAAGGTAGATGGCAACCGGCGCATCAGCATCTACCGCGATGGAAGTGCAGATGGAACCGTTTGGGTTTTGTACACCGACCTGTCTGTAGATAAAGATGCGAAAGTGGAAATGGAAGAAGAAACTGCGGATAAGAATAAGAACTAAGTGAAAATATACAACTCTATATTGGCCGGATGTTTTATGGCCATTGCAGCTATTTTTTGTGGCTGTTCACCTGAAAAGCAAGGAAAACTTACCTTATTCAGCCTCACCGAGCCATCTGCTACGGGTGTGGATTTCGTGAACAAGCTGGACTTTATGGGCAAATTTAATATCTATACCTATCGCAATTTTTATAATGGCGGTGGTGTAGGCCTGGCAGATATCAACAATGACGGTTTGCTCGATATTTATTTTATCTCCAATATGGAGGAAAACCGCCTATATCTTAATAAAGGCAACTTCGTCTTTGAAGATATCACGCAATCAAGCAGCACTGCCGGAACCAAAGGATGGTCTACAGGAGTAAGTATGGCCGATGTGAACGGTGATGGATGGATTGATATCTATGTATGCAACTCTGGTGAAATAGAGGGAGACGACAAGCGCAATGAGCTTTTTATAAACAATGGCGACCTCACCTTTACAGAAAGTGCTGCCCAATATGGCCTGGACGATCCGGGTTATTCCATCCACGGGGCATTTTTTGATTATGACAAAGACAATGACCTCGATTTGTACCTTGGCAACAATTCGTACAAGGCAATTGGGAGTTTCGACCTTAAAAAAAATAAACGATTTGAAAGAGATTCAATCGGGGCTGATAAACTATTCCGAAACGATGGCGATCATTTTACGGATGTCAGTGAACAAGCCGGGATTTACGGCAGCATCATAGGGTTTACCTTAGGCATTACCGTCGGGGATATCAATTTGGACGGATGGCAGGATATGTATTTATCCAATGATTTTTTCGAGCGGGATTATATATATATCAATCAGAAAGACGGCACCTTTCGCGAAGAATTGACAGAACATATGAGATCTATTAGTGCGGCCTCTATGGGGGCAGATATCGGTGATATCAATAACGACATGTATCCGGATATTTTTGTGACCGATATGTTGCCACAATCAGATGCGCGCATGAAAACCGTAACCACCTTCGAAAATTGGGATACCTACAAAGAAAATCTCGATAATGATTATTATCACCAGTTTACCAGAAACATGCTCCATCTCAACAATGGTGATGGTACCTTTAGCGAAATTGGCAGGTTGGCAGGTGTGCAATCGACCGACTGGAGTTGGGGTGCGCTCATATTTGATATGGACAATGATGGAAAAAAAGATCTGTTTGTGGCCAATGGCATCTTTCAGGACCTCACAGACCAGGACTATTTGCAGTATTTTACCAATCCGGAGGTGGTGAAAACAATTGTGAAAGGCAAAGATGTTGATTACAACAAATTGATTTCTGCCATCCCATCTATGAAAATCCCAAATTTTGCTTTTCAGAACCAGGACGATTTCCATTTTGAAAATATGGCTAAAAATTGGGGGCTGGATGAACCCAGTTTTTCCAATGGTTCTGCTTATGGCGACCTGGACAACGATGGCGATTACGACCTGGTAGTGAATAATGTGAACATGCCAGCATTTGTATTTCAAAACAATTCGAATCAAATCAACCATAACAATGCCTTTATCAGGCTTAGACTGCATGGCCTTGGACACAATACCTTTGCAATAGGTGCCAAAGTGATCGCCAGGGTAAACGGGGTCTCCTACTACATAGAGCAAATGCCCATCCGCGGTTACCAATCTACCATTGACCATAATCTCTCACTAGGCATCGGGGCTGCTTCAGTCATCGATTCCCTAATTATTGTGTGGCCTGATGGCAGAATGACCCTTGAACAAAGCCTGGCTGTAAACCAGACCCTCGATTTTTCGAATGAAACGGCCGGAGAACCATTCACTTTTATTAAGCCCAGGGAGTACACGCCATTGTTTAGGGATGCTACCGGTAAATCTCCCATTGATTTTGTTCATGTAGAAAATGAATTTATTGACTTTAAAAGAGACAAACTTATCTACCATATGATCTCGACCGAAGGGCCCAAAATGTGCAAAGGAGATGTAAATGGCGATGGATTGGAAGATTTTTATATCGGTGGGGCAAAAGATAGTTCTGGCGCATTGATGATCCAACAGGCAAACGGAGCCTTTAAAAAGTCAAATACCCAACTATTTGAAATGGATGCGCTTAGTGAAGATACCGACGCCGTATTTTTTGATGCAGACCAGGACGGAGACCTCGACTTGTACGTATGCAGTGGCAGCATAGAGCTGCCCAATAGCTCCTCGGGTCTTATAGACAGACTTTATATCAACAACGGTAGCGGGATTTTTTCTAAATCTGATCAGATTCTTCCTACTTATAATTTCGAAAGTACTTCCTGTGTGCGACCTTATGACTATGATGGCGATGGCGACCTCGATCTGTTTATTGGTGTCAGAAGTAAACCTTTTTACTATGGCCTCCCGGTAAGTGGGTATATATTGAATAATGATGGCCTGGGCAAATATACGGATGTCACTCCCAAAGTAGCCCCCGGACTCAGTAAGTTAGGGATGATTACCGACGCTGCCTGGGCTGATATAGACGGCGATAGTGACGACGACATCATTATCGTAGGTGAATACATGCCGCTGACCATCATGGTGAATGAGGATGGAAAATTCGTGAACAAAACCAATGATTTTAGACTAGATACTACCAATGGCTGGTGGAACACCCTCACCATAGACGACCTTGATGGCGATGGCGATATTGATTTTGTTGCCGGCAATCATGGGCTTAATTCTGTTTTTCGCGGCAGCAGATCAGAACCAGTGCAGATGTACGTCAGCGATTTTGATCTAAACGGATCCATCGATCAGGTCATTTGTACCTATAAAAGCGGCATTTCTTATCCACTGGTGTTGAAGCACGATTTGGTAGCTCAACTTCCGGGGCTCAACAGCAAATACATGAATTATAAAAAATTTATGTATCAGACCATTGATAGCATTTTTACCCCTGATCAGCTTGAAAGTGCTTTAATACTAAATGCTTATGAATTCAGAACTTCCCTTGGTATCAACAATGGAGATGGTACATTCACGCTGAAAGCATTACCTCTGGAAGCTCAGTTGAGCCCGGTATATGCCATTTCTATAGATGATTATGACAAGGATGGTTTAAGGACATTGTACTGACTGGCAATCTGCACAATGTAAAGCCCGAGGTAGGCCGCTATGACGCAAGCTATGGTGCATTTCTAAAAGGTATGGGCGATGGCGAGTTTGTAGCGTTGCCGGCCAAGGAAACGGGTATGACAATATCTGGAGAAGGACGAGACATCATATCTTTAAATACCAGGGAAGGCAAAAAAATGTTGGTGGCCAGAAACAACGATCAAATACTGGTTTTTGACATTGAATAGGCTTGCACTTTAAATCGAAATTCACAGGAGAAATAATGCTTAGACACTATTTGAACCAGGTTTTTCTCTTTTCACTGGTTTTTGCTTTAAATGCTTGCGGAGCCAGGGAAGAAGCCCCAAAATCATTATTTACATTGCTTGATCCTGCCAAAACCCATGTTTTATTTTCCAATGATCTCAGTGAAACCGAAGCATTTAATATAGTCGAATACCTCAATTACTACAATGGGGCCGGCGTGGCCGCTGGCGATATCAATAACGATGGATTGATCGACCTCTATTTTGCAGCCAATCAATTGTCGAATAGGCTTTTTATAAACAAGGGTAATCTGAAATTCAGGGATATCACCGAGTCTGCCGGGGTAGCGTGCCCGGGCGATTGGAAAACCGGAGTATCCATGGCCGATGTTAATGGCGATGGCTTGCTCGACATCTACGTGTCGCAAGTAGGCGATTATAAAACAGTGCAAGGTGAAAACCATCTGTACATCAATAATGGGGATGAAACTTTTACAGATCGTGCAAAAGAGTTTGGATTGCAATTCAAAGGATTTTCCACGCAAAGCCTCTTTTTTGATTATGACAATGATGGAGACTTGGATATGTTCTTGCTCAATCACGCTGTCCATACCAGGGCATCCTACGGTCAGGCGGCCATAGTACGCTATTCTCGCGATTTGCACATGGGCGACCGTCTTTTTGAACAGGTGAATAAGGATGGCCAACCCTATTTCGTAAATGTTACGGAGCGATCTGGCATCTTTAGCAGCCGGATCGGCTATGGTCTCGGAGTGGCGGCAGGTGACATTAATAATGACGGCTTCATCGATCTGTACATTTCCAACGATTTTCATGAAAATGACTACCTGTATTTCAACAACGGCGATGGCACTTTTACCGAAAAAATACGGATGGCCATAGGCCACACAAGCAAATCGTCTATGGGCAATGATATGGCTGATTTCAACAATGACGGTTTGCTGGATATTTTTTCGCTCGACATGCTGCCCGAAGATGAAACCATTCTGAAAAAATCTGCCGGAGAAGAATTGATGGAAGTATTTGATATGAAAGAAGACCTGGGCTATTTTTATCAGCTTACCAGAAACTGCCTTCAGCTCAACCGCGGCAATGGGGTGTTTAGCGAAATAGCCCTTTTCTCCGGTGTGTATGCCACGGATTGGAGTTGGGCGCCTTTGTTTTTTGATGCCGATAATGATGGCTACAAAGATCTTTTTGTCACCAACGGGATACCAAATAGACCCAATGACCTGGATTATCTTCAGTTTATCGAAGACCACACCGATGCCATCAACACCTTGGGCGAAGGGCGAATATCAAATGCCACGCTTATTGAAATAATGCCTTCACAGCCACTCGCAAACTATGCTTACAAAAACAATAAAGACTTGACTTTTACTAATTTGGCTGCCGAGTGGGGGCTTGACAAAAAGGGATATTCCAATGGTTTCGTCTATGCTGACCTCGACAACGACGGAGATCTGGATCTGGTGATCAACAATGTGAATGACAATTGCTCCATTTATCGCAACAATGCCGAAATGCTGACTAAGAATAATTTTCTTAAAGTGCGTCTAAAGGGCAACCAGGGGAATTTGTTTGGTATTGGTGCACGGGTAGAATTGTTTACTACAGGTCAATTGCAGGTTCAGCAGCTTATGCCGGCGCGCGGTTCTATGTCGAGTGTGGATCCTGTTTTGAATTTTGGCCTTGGAAATGTAAACACCGTTGATAGCCTGGTGGTAGTGTGGCCGGGGGGCAAGAAACAATCCCTGACGGAAATAAAGGCTAATACGACTGTGGAAGTGCGTAATGTTGATGCCAAAACACCTGAAAAAGCAAAAATTTCCAACTCCCCTGGTTTGCTTTTTACCGATGTCACAGACAGCATTCAGGGTCATTTTACCCATACCGAATATTCCTTTTCGGATTTTGTAACGCAACCGCTTTTGCCACACAAATTGTCTGCTCAGGGTCCAAAAATGGCGGTTGGCGACGTGAATGGGGATGGGCTCGACGATGTGTACCTGTGTGGAGGGGCTGGTCAGGCAGGAGCCTTGTTTGTTCAGATTAAGGATGGAGATTTTGTGAATGTGCCTCAGAAGAGTTTTGAATCGCAGTCGGAGGGGGAAGAAATAGATGCCGAATTGTTTGATGCAGATGGCGACGGTGATCTCGATTTGTATATAGCGCGGGGCAGTACAGAGTTTGAAGCGGGTTCTACTTTGCTCCAGGACTTATTTTATGAAAATGATGGCCGGGGAAATTTTAAATTATTGCGTACATCAAATCCACCACCCGCAGTATATTCATCGTGTGTGAGTGTAGCGGATTTTGACCAGGATGGTGACCAGGACATATTTGTAGGAGGTCGCCCAACGCTCAAAAATTACGGCCAATCAGGACAGTGCCAGTTGCTTGTAAATGATGGTTCCGGGGTTTTCACGGACAAGGCTAACGCAATGGGATCTTCGTTTCAATATCCGGGGATGGTGACCGATGGTCTTTGGGTCGATATAGATACAGATGGCAGACCGGAACTTGCCGTGGTAGGGGAGTGGATGGGGATTAAAATATTCGAATATGAGAATGGCAAAATGGATGATATCGCCGAAAGGATGGGGCTGGCTCAGCATGACGGCTGGTGGAATACCATTTCGGCTGGCGATATCGACCATGATGGCGATATAGATTTGGTAGTTGGAAACCTTGGTCAAAATGCCAAAATCACTGCCACACCCATGCAACCCGCCAAATTGTATGTCAAAGATTTTGATGCCAACGGCAAAACCGATCCTATTATTAGCTTTTACAAAAATGGAGAAAGCATACCATTTGCTACCCGGGACGATATTATCGCGCAGATTCCCTCTCTTAAAAATAAATTTCCAACGTACGAAAGCTATGCCGGGGTTCGCGCTGTCGAAGAAATTTTTACGCCTGCACAGTTGGCTGACGCCAAATTGCACAAAGCATACGAATTCCGGACGTGTATCATCAACAATATCGACGGCACTACGCTTCAGCTGGTACCTTTGTCCAAAGAAGCCCAATTATTCCCGGTTTTTTCCATTCTCATTCACGATTTTGATCATGATGGGTACGATGATCTGATGCTCGGGGGCAACCTCTATCGTGCAAATATCACTTATGGCCGCTACGATGCAGGCTATGGTTTGTTGCTCAAATCGAAAGGGCAAATGAATTTTGCGCCACAAACGCTCGCTGAGTCAGGACTGCAAGTTCGCGGTGAGGTGCGTGATATGGAATTGGTAAAAACTCCGGGTAAAGCGCTTATTTTTATTTCTAAAAGTGCATCAAAATGGCAGGTGCTTAAGGAAAACTAACAGAAAATTCGCTACCACTTCCTTCGCGGCTCTCTACTTTCACTTCACCATCAAGCTTTTGTACCGTTTCCTTCAGAATGTACAAACCCAAACCGGAACCATCAGAAGTATAATTTGCCCGGTAGAACATATGAAATATTTTATCCAAAAATTCATTTGGAATACCCTGGCCATTGTCTCTGACCACAATGGTATGCTTGTTTGCGCGCCACCTGTATGCAATGTACACTTCGGGAAGGTGAGATTCATCGGTTCGCTGAAATTTGACCGCATTTGAAATCAGGTTGTTCAGAATAATTCTTATCCTTGTTTCATCGCCAACGAAAGCGGTATTGGGCGGAATATCAATTGTGAATTTGATTTTATGGAAATTGTCCAGGTTTGAGATGTGTTCGAGCACTTCTTGTACCATGTCATTAAGCAAAATGGTTTCTTTTTTTATTTCCAACCTGGCATTGCGCGAATAGCTGATCACATCCTTGATAAATTTTTCCAATTTGACCACACTTTCATTCATGCGTTTGAGCAAAGATTTTTGTTCATCGGCACTCGTTTCGTAGTTGGCGATATTGATGAGACCACGGATTGATTTGAGAGGAGCAGAAAGGTCGTGCGAGGTGCTGTAAACAAATTGGTCTAACTCCTGATTGCGCATCAGCAGGTTTTCATTGGCACTGGCCAACTCGACCGTCCTCTCATTTACCAGTTTTTCCAGTTCTACTTGTCGCTTTTTCAGGAAGACGGAGGTGATGTACCTGGTCATCAAAATGAGGAATATGGCCAGCAAGAGTATCGTCGATTTAAAATACCAGGTCTCGTAGAGGGAGGTTTTGATGTGGAACCGAAAAAAAACCGGCTCACTCCAGTCGTAGTTGCCCAATTTCTTTGCCCGGAATGCGAGTGCGTGTTTTCCACTATGCAGTTTTGACAACGCCAGCAAATTTCCATCTGGTACATCCGTCCATTCTGCAGGCTTAGCTCCGTTTTCCAGTTTATACTGGTATCTGAGTTTGTTGCTCGGATACGAAGGCGATGAAATCACGATTTCAATATACGGGTTTGATGGAAGTTCATGGTATGGGAATTTGGTCGTTTTTATCGTCTTATTGTCCACTATAAATTGTACTACAGAGGGTTTTGGGGTTTTTTCAAGGTTTAAAAAATTATAGTCGGAAAATGCGAGCCCACTCGCTGTGCCTACCCAAATTCCATCATCATTTACGATCAGTCCCCGGGTGTTGATGGTGTTGGAAGGCAAACCATGCGATTCGTCATACACATTGTATTCACCGCTTACCAGATTGTACTGTATCAGCCCGTATGCGTTCGAAAACCAAACGTAGGGGGAATTGGCCTGTTTTTTAATGGTTTTAACCAGCAGGTTGTCAAATTTTTGTTCAAAATAAACTTTAGTTACTTCCGTTTTGGTTTGCCTTAGCACACCAATGGACGTCGCCAGCCAGATGGTATCGCCATCTTCGGCAATATCTTCAATGCGCAAATCGCCAGAATAAGAAAAATCCACTTGCCTGCTGATATTCCTGAATACACTGTCACCATAACTCATATAATACAAATAGCTGGACGCGTCGTTGGAGCCGGCATAAATTCCCTGGTTGCCTGTGCGTACTATCGTGAGTTCTTCATTTAGCCCGGCATCTTGTGTATAAAAATGCGGATTGCCCCACTTGTCTATACTTTTTAGCCCAACCGAGGCTTCCTGGGTAAACCACACTTTGTCATCCTTGTCTATTACCAGGTCGAAGATATACCTTCCATATTGCGAAAATCCCAGGATGAAATAATCTGGTTTTGGAGATTGTACAGATAAATCTCCGAGGCGTTAGATGACCACAATTGGCGTTGATGCCACTGGATGCTCAGGAAATACCCATTTCTTTTTACATCTACTATCCGCGATGCTTCATCACCATGGGTATAGGTTCTGAGGTGCTCTTTACTCGAAAAATAAACCTTGTCTTGTGTCGTATCCAGTGCCACGGATTCGATGTATATGTTTTCGTTGTCGGAGGGTATTTTTTCGAAAATCTGAGGCTTTAGCATGATCAGTCCTTTCTCTGTCGAAAGCCAAATATTGCCTTCTTTCGATCTGAACGACTGGTTAGATACGGTTAAGCTGTAGGGTATTTGCTCGTATTTGGCATCAGGCCGGTAGATGTAGGCCGAAGTTGAAAACGTGTTGATGAGCAACTCGCTGTCGTTGATCGGTAATAGGTACGAAATGTTATCGATGTCTAATAGCTGATGTACCTCCAATTGGCCTTCTCTTATGTTTTGTATTTTGTAAAGTCCGGTATTTGAGGCAATATAGAGGTGCCCATTCCATTTGATCATATGGTTGATTTCGCCAAAAGCAAGTTTTTTGCTTAGGAATTCGATCGAACCGTTTGTATTGTCATAATAGAAAAAATCACCGTTGTAACTTGATATCAGGATTTTGCCCGGCGACCATTCTTCAAAACAAAAGGACCTTACGAAGCTTGAAGAATTAAACCTTGGTCCGAATTCGATCCGGTCAATTTTATTTCCGTCGTATCTTACCACCGATTGTGGCTCGCCGATCCACAAGTTGCCCTGGCTGTCTTCAAATATTGACTTGGGGTACCACAGCGATGTGTCTGTTGGCACACGGGTGCCCGGTAATATTTCTTTGAAAATAGCCGTATCCAGCAGGTTGACGATCTCATTTAAACCAAGATCATCAAGCACCAGCAATCTGCCATCGCGCAACTTGATGAGGTCTTTGATGAAGGGGCTTTTTGATGCCTGTGGGTAATTGATGAAGCTGTGCCCGTTGTATTGCATCAGACCCTGATCGGATCCAATCCAGATAAAACCCAGACTGTCCTCGTCCACCGTCTTGATGATATCGGTTTTTAGTCCATTTTCGACCCGGTATTGCAAAAATTGAAAACCTGTGCCATGGCTATACCCGGGCATTATGCAAAGCAAAAAACCTGTAATGGAGAGGATAAATGCTGAAAGAATTCTTGCGCCCACCTGTTCAGTTATGTTTGTTCATTTAAATGGGGCTAATTAAAAAGTGGTAACCATTGCAAATCGCCATTTTGCCCAAGCCTGTGCATGTCAACCCAAAACTTTTAAGCACTCCCCGGTTATTGCACATACCACATTCAGGGTTCCATACAGTGAAAGTTTTCAGTTTTCGATTCGAAAATAGCACGGGATTGCTGCCCCATGCTTATCGAACCTTATGTCATTTCCTTTATTTTATAATGTTTCCTGAAGCCATCTGAAAAATTCCCTTTGCCACACCTGTGCATTTTGTGCTTCCAATACCCAGTGATTTTCATTTGGAAAGTATAAGAGGCGGCTTTTTATGCCCTTGAGTTGCGCAGCCTGAAAAGCTTCAAATGCCTGTCCGTCTGGCACACGAAAGTCCTTACCGCCCTGGATAATCAGGATGGGGCTGTCCCATTTATTTACATAGTTAATCGGGTTAAACTCATTGTAGGTTTTCATGGCTGCTTTGTTTTCATTTTCCCAGTAAGCTCCTCCATTGTCCCAATTCACAAAAAACAATTCTTCGGTGGTGCCATACATACTTTTCATGTTGAATATTCCGTCGTGGGCAATAAAGGTTTTGAAACGATTATCGTGGTTTCCAGCCAGGAAGAATATCGAATATCCACCAAAACTTGCTCCAACTGCCCCTAGCCTGCTTTTGTCGACGAAGCTTTCTTTTGACATAGCGTCTATAGCAGTAAGATAGTCGCGCATGGGTTGGCCACCGTAGTCTTTGCTGATGGCCTCATTCCACTCGATGCCATGGCCTGGCATGCCTCTGCGATTGGGTGCCACTACAATATATCCCTGGGCTGCCATGAGTTGAAAGTTCCACCGGTAAGAATAAAACTGTGAGAGTGCCGATTGTGGCCCTCCCTGGCAGTATAGCAGTGTGGGATATTTTTTTGATGCATCAAAATCGGGTGGATAGATCACCCATACCAGCATTTGCTTGTTGTCGGTGGTCTTCACATACCTTTTTTCTATTTTACTCAAATTTATTTTTTCAAATACCTCATCATTTACATGTGTGATTTGGCTCATGGTGCCATCGGCAAGATTTATCGAATACACCTCTGCGGCGTGGTTCATATCTGTGCGGCTTGCAATCATCTGTTGGTTGTCCGATATGCCCACCAGATCCACGATGTCAAACTCACCTTTGGTAATTTGTTTTACAAGGGGCATTTTTCTGGTTTTTCCCGGGTAATCAACTTCAAAAAGCTGAATGGTGCCATCGATTGGTGCATTGAAATACAGGCCTGAACCGTCTTTTTTCCAAACGAATGATTTTACAGTGCCATCCCACTGTTGGGTGAGATTTTGTTTTACGCCATTTTCCAGGACGACAATGTCGTTTTTATCCGCTTCATAACCGTCGCGTTTCATGCTTAACCAGGCCAGCGCACCTGTCGGAGAAAAAAGTGGATTGGTATCGTAGCCCATCATGCCCTCGGTCAGGTTTAATGTCTTCCCGGTGTTGATGTCGTACGCATACAGGTCGGTGTTGGTGCTGGTGGCATAAGCGGTGCCGGATGACTTTTTGGCCACATAGACTACCGTATTGCCATCGGGGCTCCAGATATAGTCTTCTCCTCCGCCAAAAGGCGACTGAGGGCTGTGGTGTGGTTCTCCTTCCATTAGGTCTTTTCCTTGCGCTTCGTTGCCTTTGTACAGAAAAATATGGCTGTATTCTCCATCGTTCCAGGTATCCCAATGTCGGTACATCAACCCATCGTAGATCATCGCGTTCGACTTGTCCAACCCGGGGTAGTAGTCTTTGCCAAAAACCTTCTCCACCTTCACTTTCTTTGCTGCCAGGGTGTATTGACCCGATGGTGAGTGATGTGGGTCGTTTACCAATTCTTTGCCCTTTGTAATTTCTACCGGAGTACCACCCTCTAATGGCACGATGAATTCTTTCGTGGTCGCGCTATTGGCATCTATATCATATCTTTTTACGCTATACACCAGCGATTGTCCATCTTTAGAAAGCCCAATGGCACTTACCCTGCCCAAACTCCACAAAAGCTCTGGAGTCATCATTTCTTGTGCTGCTACTTGCATTGTCATCAGTATTCCGATTAGTATAAAACTTGACTTGCTCATTTTTTTTTAATTTTCAAAAACAGTAATCTATAGAATTGATTTTAATACAAATCTAATACGATTGGGAAGATTCCAAAGAAAGCAATGAGCCTTCTTTCTGTAAATCAGGCATGTGGCTGTGCACTTCTTTGGGCGGCAACTCCATAACCGTTTGTCTGTAAAACCGTATGGGTAATTATTGGGCAAATTCAAAAAATAAATTAGATCTTTCTAATATTTACAATGTAATATCTATTTTTGTGCAATCATCTACTAACAACTAAAATATTTTTAAAAATTTATTAATTAATGGTTAATAAAATGGACGACGTCACACAAAACAAAAAGATCGAAAAAGCGTGTAGTGCCGCTTTGGAGAAATTTCAAAAAATTGGTTTGGAAAAGTATGCTGATATCCAGTCTAAACTGGCTTACGTCTTGGGCAGCTATCAGTACGATGGCAATCCGGTTGGATTGTACGAGATGGGCGAAAAAGCCTTGTCTGAGTTGCAAGAGCTACAGAAGGAAAGACCTAGGATGGTCTCCAAAAAATTGATCACTGATCTCGAAAATGCACTAAAGCAAAGGTGAGTTAAGGCCGGTTTATCCGGCTTTAATTGTATTGTACATATTGTTCCCACCTCTCCAATACCTCCGTAAAGTCCTGCGGCAATTCAGAATTAAACTGCATAAATTCCCCGGAGACAGGATGCACAAAGCCTAGCGACTTGGCATGCAAAGCCTGTCGGGGCATTATTTTGAAACAATTATCCACAAATGATTTGTATTTGGAAAACTGAGTGCCCTTCAGCACCCTGTCGCCTCCATAAGTAGTATCGCCAAATAAGGGATGACCGATAAATTTCATGTGTGCCCTGATCTGATGCGTGCGTCCTGTTTCAAGGTTGCATTTTACCAGCGAAACATACCTCAGGTCTTTGAGCACCTCATAGTGCGTGATGGCGTGCCGACCGAAATCACCTTCCGGAAAGGCTACCGTAAGACGCCGGTCTTTAAACGATCTGCCCACATTCACATCGATGGTGCCACGTTTTTCACCTGGTTCACCCCACACCAGCGCCCAATAGGTACGCTCTATAGAGTGATCGTAGAATTGCCTGGCCAGGCTGGCCATGGCTGTTTCTGTCTTGGCTATTACCAGCAGGCCCGAAGTGTCTTTGTCGATTCGATGCACCAGACCGGGGCGTCCTTCATTGTTTTTAATTTCCGGCAAGGTAGTAAAATGGTATGCCAGGGCATTGACCAGCGTACCTGACCAGTTTTGAAAAGCCGGATGCACCACCATGCCTGCGGGCTTGTTGACAATGAGGAGGTGGTCATCTTCAAATACAATGTCGAGTGGCAAATCCTCAGGCACCACTTCATTGTCGCGGGGCGGTTCGGGCAGCGATATCACTATTTCATCGAGGGGTCTTACTTTATAGTTAGGTCTTATCTCGCGATCATTGACCATGACAAAGCCCATCTTGATGGCGCCCTGTATTTTGCTACGAGAGGCATTGGGCAGGCGGTCAAAAATAAACCTGTCGATTCGCAGTGCCTTCTGTCCCGGGTCTACTTTAATGCGGTGATGTTCAAATAGTTCATCACTTTCCTGGTCAAACGTATCTTCGTTGTGCATGAGATTGGCAAAATTATAGAAAAATAGCCAATTAGTTTTCCACCTCCTTTTAATTATATTGAGCACATGTTTGATGAGCTTATAAACACCCCCATAGTTCAGATCAACGATACCATAATAGATCGGTCGGGGGTACAACTATTTATAAAGCGGGAAGACCTAACCGATACCTATATTTCCGGAAACAAATTCCGGAAGTTGAAATATAACCTTCTGAATGCCAAGGCTGGCGGATATACCACCTTACTGACCTTTGGAGGAGCATTTAGCAACCATATTCACGCGGTGGCCTATGCAGGCTTTAAGTTTGGATTCAAGACCATAGGTATCATTCGTGGCGAAGAAGTGCTGCCACTCAATCCCACGCTTGAAGATGCCGCAGCTTTTGGCATGGAGTTCCAATACATTTCGAGGGAAAGCTACCGGCACAAGAAGAATCCGGCATTTATTGATAAATTAAGAGATGACCTTGGAGCATTTTATCTCATTCCCGAAGGGGGTTCCAACACGCTTGCGGTCAAGGGTTGCGCAGAAATACTGATTGGCATAGAAAAGGACTTTGACCATATATGCTGTGCGTGCGGTACCGGTGGCACCATTGCCGGGCTCATTGCCAGCATGGCAGGAAAGAAAAAGGTGTGGGGTTTTCCTGCATTGAAAAACGGGGCTTTTCTTAAAAATGATATTGCCGCCTTGTTGCACGGGTATGCTTCAGAACCATATCAGAATTGGGATTTGGTCATCGATTATCACTTTGGGGGCTACGCCAGATATACGTATGAGTTGGTGTCATTTATCAACAGATTCAAAAAGGCTCATAAAATCCAATTAGATCCCATTTATACCGGGAAGCTGATGTTCGGTATTTACCAGTTGATAGCAAATGGTTTTTTTGTGTCCGGATCAAAAATCCTTGCCATACATACCGGAGGCTTTCAGGGAATCAAGGGCTTCAATCAGCGGTTTGGTGACTTAATAAAATAGAAAACCGGGATATCCCCGGTTTTTTTCGCTCGTCAAAGTGATTACCCTGTCGTTACATCAGTTTAAATACAATAGGCATGACCATTCGCACTCGTACCGGTTTTCCTCTTTGCTTACCGGCGTTCCATTTTGGTGCTCCGGATATCACCCTGATGGCTTCTTCGTCGCAGCCGCCACCGATGCCTTTGGCCACCTTTATGTCTGAAAGGGAACCGTCGCGTTCTACCACAAATTCCACAAATACACGACCCTCAATGCCTATGCGAGATGCGCGCTGAGGATAGCGCAAATTGTCACCTACATACTCGTAAAAAGCCTTCATCCCACCCACCGGCGAAGGTTGCTCTTGTACGATGGTAAATATTTCGTCCGCCTTTTCATCAGGCAGTATTTCCTGTTTGTTTTCCTGGTACACCACTTCTTCTATTCTGGTATCTTCGGTCATTTCTATATCCAGGTTGATTTCTATTTGCTCAATGATTTCTTCATTATCTACTTCTATAATCACCGGAGCTTGAACCTGCGCAGGTGGTTTTTGAATTTGTTCGGTAAGGGGCACATCGACGAGCTCATCAAAATGCTGTATATTCTCCGACAGGTCGATGGTGGAAATTTGATCGGAGCTCTTCCATTCAAACATTCCGATTACCAAAAGAAGGCTGATACACAGGCTAATGCCGGAGACAAGCAGCGAGACGGATCGGTTTTTTTTGTACTTGGTCTCTTTTATTTGTATCAACTCTTTGTGATACTTACTCCTTTTTGTTTCCGAATGTTTTTCGAGCAATTCATGGCCTGAGGGGTCTTCGATGAGGAACCTGTTGTAATGACCTGATTTTTGTTCCCCTTTATTGCGGACAGCTTTTTCAATCGTTTTCATGACGCCAAATTTTAATGGTCAAACATAATTTTAATGCCTGGTCAACCAATTTGGTTCAATGGTAAATAGCTGCCAAAATATCGTAGAATGTTAACGGGCAACGATCTTTATTGGTGCGATCTACTCTTATTAACGATTTCGGGATCGGGGTAGTTGTAGCCGTATCTTTTGTTTTGTAGCTATAAAAAAAGCCCAATCCTGTAGGGATTGGGCTTTTTAATGATTAAAATTTTTAGGGAATTAACCCAGCTTAAAGGTAATCGGCAATATCATTCTCACTTTTACCGATCGTCCCCTTTGTTTTCCAGGTTTCCATTTGGGAGCTTCTTCTATTACTCTTACAGCTTCTTCGTCGCATCCGGCACCAATTCCTTTTACAGCTTGTACCTCAGTGAGCGAGCCATCCTTATCAACTACGAACTGTACGAACACTTTTCCTTCTATACCCATCCTTCTTGCCTGGGCAGGATATTTTAAGTTTTTCTGTACGAATTGATAGAATGCAGCCATTCCACCTTCAGGGGTTGGTTGGTCTTCAACTATAGTAAAGATTTGCTCGGCTTCTTCTTCTTCGGGTGCCTGATCAAATACCACTTCTTCTATCACGGTCGATTCCGTCATTTCCACATCAAGGTCGATCTCTATGTCCTCTTCGATTTCTTCCTCATCGGGCACTTCAATGATCTCAGGTTGTAATTTTTTTGGTGGAGGTGGAGGCGGCTGCTGGGTTTGCGGAATATCCATCAGATCTTCAAAATCTTCTGCCTGAGCCGAAAGGTTTACCTGGCTGCCATCATCATATACTTTCTTTTCGAAAGCAAAAATGACCAACAGCAAACTAATAACGAGACCAACATTTAAGAAAAGACCAGTTGTTCTGGTAAGGTCTGCTTTGGGGTTTTTCTTATTTTCAACCATATATCTAATACTTAAAGTTTCGAATTTCTGGAGGATTGTATGTATCCCAGAATTACAAAAATACGAATTTATTTGAATTGAGATGAAACAATAGAGAATTTATAAATCAATAAAAAAATCAGAAAGCCTAAAAAAACTCCGGATAGATTGAATGCCATGTCATAATAATCGGCATTGCGTTCTGGGATCAAAGACTGGCCAAATTCCAATAAACCGGCATATGTTGCCGAAATCAGCACGCCATATGCTTTGCTGTGCTTCCTCCAACCTGGCATGGCTGATTGTTTTGCCAAACCATGAATCATCAGAAAGGAAAGTACGCTAAACACACCCAAATGGGCGATTTTGTCGAAGCTGAACAAATTGCCTGTTTGTGGCATTTGCTGGCCGGGCATCAGTATGAGAAGTAAAATAACGACCGCCCAAATGATGGTAAAAAAATTGAACCGGAGAAACATGCCCTGAGCTTAGGCAGATATCAAATTGGCATATTCGGTGGCATCGAGTACAGCGTCGAGCGACGACATATCTGTAATATCCACCTTGATCATCCACCCGTTTCCGTATGGATCATTATTGACTGCTTCCGGCTCAGTTTCCAGTAGGGCGTTTACTTCTACTACCGTGCCACTTACAGGCATAAAAAGATCGGAAACAGTTTTTACTGCCTCTACTGTACCAAAGACATCGCCTTGCGAGAGTTCGTCTCCTATAGATTCAATCTCTACATATACTATATCCCCAAGTTCTTTCTGGGCAAAATCAGTGATACCAATAATGGCCTGCTCGCCTTCAACCCTGATCCATTCATGATCTTTGGTGTACTTCAACTCTTGCGGTATGTTCATTGCTAAAAATTTTGTTCAAATTTAGTATTGATTTGTTTAGATCAAAATTATTGAGCCAAACTAAATCGCAACTGAATACCAAACTGGGTGGTAGACCGCTTGTATGAGCTGGTGATGCGCGGTGTGTTGATGTTCCTTTCGAAATACAGGTTGAGGTTAAGCCGTTCGTTGAGTACATAACCGAGCTGTGGTCTGAGCTGGAAGTTGATGTTGCCTGCCGTCACGGTATTCACTTCGTCTATCTTTCGTTGTATCGTTTTGGTATCGCGTAGTGTGAAGTTGAATTTGAATGTGAGGTCATTTTTCAGCGTAATTACGGTGCCTTGGGTGCGGAATGGGAGCTTGAGGTTGGCCTTGGTAAAGCCAAACGCTACGGCGATGTCGTTGCTGTTCATTTCTGTAATCTGCGAGTTGGACATGTTCAGGCCAAGATTCCGCTCCATCTTGTAGTCTATACTGGCTGTAATCCTGCTTTTAGTTCTGATGCTTATGCCAATTAGCGGCGCGTACCGTTCCTGAACGGTGACCTGATTCATGATAAATGGTGAAATAAAATCGCCGAGCTCATTGGTATCTACCGGTATAGGGTAGTTGTCGAGCATATTGTTAAAGGCCAGATCATCCTGATACAGCAGTGAATTAGAATAATTATTGATACTATAAGTAGAACTGTAGGCATGTTTTAAACTTACAGAAGAAAACACCTCTTTCAAGGCGGGAATTTCTCCCAATCCGGAGTAATCCACCCTCCATCCGGGGATGGGGATTTTTGGGAAAGGGGTCAACTCGACCGTATGAGCGTCCTGGCCGGTATAGGCTGCGATGAATGCGGGAATCATCACATCTTGCGATTGCCGGGCATAGTCGCCTTCGTTGGGGTTGGCTTCATCCAGTCTGTTTTTGATGATGTCGAGGTTGTTTTGGAAAGCGACAAAATTGGCATTGATATTTTCATCATCGTCTTTGGCAAAGGACGTTTTCATGGTGTTGATGGAAATGCTATAACTGCCTGAGCGGGAGGCATTGAGCCCCTCGTACGTGCCCGAGTTGGTGGCCGGATCGTAGTTTACCCTGAATATTTCATCATAATTGCCCAATCCACGCTTCATGGCATCGAATTGTATTCTGAAATTTTTGAAAGGTTCCACCAGTGCTTTCAGGTTGAGCTCATAAGACCGCTGCTGTGTGAAGGGAGTGGAAAATAAGGTATCGGCAATGAGCCAGTTATTTTGTGCAGCGCGGTTTCTGATGCTATTGCTCTGGCTTCCCAGTATAAATTCCCATCCCGGAGAATCCCAATTTTCATCCATACCCAGGAGAAAAGGATTGAAGGCGTAACCGGGCAATAGGGTGCCTTCACGCACACTGTACGTCACATTTACTGACCTGAGCATCATCAAAAATCTGGAGATGCCTTTAAGAGCTTTCAAATCATTTACTTTTACCGTATCCTGGGCAGCAGGAGCGCCCGGTCGGGTTCGGCTTTGAGCACTACGTCTTGGCGGTGTGTTTATCTCACGCAAAAATTTCACCTTGTTGTACAATTTCACAAAATCCACTTTGCCTACCACGCCTTGTTCCCTGTTGTTTTGGGTGATGTTTCCGAGTGTCTTTTGCATATTGAGGCTGTCAATACTCGACCAGGCACCGGCGTTCCAGGAATAGCCCGCAGAATACCTGATCTCAGCATCGATCCAGTCAACGATGGGGATTTTATCAAAGGGCAGGCGATAGTTTAGGTTGATGTTTTGATCAAAGTTTTTCATCCTTCCGAGATTTATGAGGTTCGTCCATACTTCGTTCCTCTTTTCTTCGGTATCCAGGTCGCCAAATGGCTCGTCGATGATGGCATTGACCCTGGCCATATAATCGACAGACAGGTTTTTTGTCAATGCCCAGCGCAGGTTGTAAATGCGGTTGAAGGTAAAGTACTTCTCATAAGTCGGCCTGATCCCTGTAGTGGTAAGGTCAGAATTTCTCAACTGTGTTTTCACAAACCTACGGTCGAGATCTGCCCTAAAACTGAGATTGGAGGGCATAATGGTAAAATTAAAATCCTTGATCAGTTGCAGGTATTTGCCGTTCAAGGCCTCAGATTCCTTAAATGGTTCTACCATGCCACCCTGCGGGCTGAAATTATAGGCGAGGCTACCGCGCTGCGAGGTGAGATTGTATGATTCTATATTTACATTGGTCTGTTTGGCCTCGGCATAGGCGTAGGTGAGTGAGAAGTTTTCTATATCGTAAATATGGCTTTTAGATTCCTCGTTGGTTTTTACTTTGCGCACATTGGTAAAATTGATGCTTTTTCGTTCCAGCCGGTCTTGAGTTATTTTTTTGTATTCGCGGCGTTCATCAAGGTCTTCAATGGCTGCAAGCGAGGATTTCAGCGGTATGTCAGGATCGAGGGGGTCGTACTTTGGGGTGATTTTGCGATTTTCATAGCTCACAAACATAGGAATTTTAATGCCGGATTTTTCGGGTAAGAATTTGTCGAGGGTGATATTGGCAGATACATCGTATTCAAAAGTTTCCGTGCGACTCATCTGCGCTATTCGCTCTTGTATGCCGCCAAATCCGATGGACGTATAGCGGGTAGATGCCGTTACGGTCATCAGGTCGGCCATTTTAGCGTTCAGATAGGCATTGGCCGCCCAACCCGGAGTTCTTTCAAATTCAGTTACCCTCAACTCATTGGCCCAGATGGTGACCGACTTGGCTTGCCCATCAGGACTTTCAGGATTCCTGATTCCGATCATAATGGTTTGAACAGATTGCATTTCGGGTCTACCTTCTACCGTTAGGCGATAGATACCCACCGTATCTGAAAACGGAAGATCAGTATCTATACCCAATTTGTTTCTAAGCGCTTTCAGCTTGTACAAATCATCAAAAGCGATATCTATTTCATTTTCTTTTGGCCAAATCTCTGTGTCTGTGGTGGCGCCCAGCCGGGTCACCTTTAGCGGAACTTCTATTTCGTAGTAGTTTTCTTTAAAGTCTGTACCAAATCGGATAAAGCCCGTCACATCGTCGTCATTGAGCTCACTACCGTCATTTTCTTCGGCATGAAAAAACATTTTTATTCTTTTATAATTGATCAGGTCGTTGCGCAGATTCTTGAAGACTGCCCGCGCATCCCGATCCTTGAGCCCTTTGACAGTAAGGAGCAACGACTGTTCGTTTTCGCGTCGGTAAACTGGGGAGGTATTGTCGTAGTCGCGCTCAATGCCAGGAGGCAGCACATAAGGAATTTTATCATTGGTTGCTGTGCCATTTTCTTCGAAGTTGACTACGGACACGTTGAATTTAGGGTCGTATGGCTCAGGAATCTCGTATAGCCCACGTTGATAAAGGTTGCCATCAAATTTGCGCCATTGAGAGCCAACAAGCTGAAATTTTGCGATACGCATCACGACAGGCTGCCTAAAGTCAGTTGCGTATACCCTCATGTACCTGATCGACTTAAATCCCGAAATATTTCCCTGCACTCCCGAGGGCTGGCGAATCGGAATGCGGAATTGGTACCAGGCTACCAGGTCTCCGTTTATCACATTGGTCACTTTGTCCACGATATAATTTTTGCCGATTTGCAATTGCCCCGGTCGCAGGTCGATTTCATATTCATAGTATTCTTCCAAATCCGAAATGGTATTGTCGCCATTCAGGTCTTCGTTGTCGGGCAGGTTGGTGCCCGATGGGGTGTAGTCGGCATTTGAGCCTGCAATGGGGGAGTTGTTTTCTGTGCCGTTAAAGTTTTTGTATCGCTCTTGAATTTTCAGATCGGCCTGATCGAGTTCAGTACCGAGATAATACTGGAAATCGTCGCCCGAAACATCTTCCAATATCCGGTCACGGGCATTTGGCGAAATCCCATTAATGGCGGTGAGAAATTCCTGGTAGTTTTCGAATGCTGCCTCCGCCTCGCTTGTCAGTCCGTCCAGGCCGATATCCTGGTTCGACCGGGCTTCCGAAGAGTTGTCGAAGGCGTTGGTTAAATACTGCTGTTCGGTGACCCGACCCCACTTTGTAATATAAGTTTTAGACGTGTCCCCATCTGCTGGAAGGCCGTTTTCAAAACCATGTCTGTTATCTTTGATTACATCTTCAGAAACACTGCCCAGGTTAAAAACCAACTTTCCACCAGTGGCATTTCTTGCGTTTTCAAACCCATCGAGCACACGTCCATTTGTCCCTTCTATAAATGGATCCATCATCCAAAAATCAATGTATTCAATGTTGTTTTTATCGAAGTCCACATCTGAGGTCATGGCTCTCGTAATTCCTCCCCAGTTATCTTCGGGATTGTTGAGAAAGCCTTCGTTGTTTAGTGCCGGGTTAAAATTGTATTGCCCTCTTTCAGATGGATAATAGGCAAGATCCAAAATGGGCAGGTAGGTGTTGACAACTTCCGCATCTTGATTTTCAAAAATTTCGCGCGGCGCTATGGGTCTCACATAGTGGTTTTGCCAATCTTCCTGGGTAATGTTGGCGGGTTTATTGGGACCGGAGCTCCTGTAAAAAATGTTGTCAATAATATACCAGGACATTTTTGCGCGCTTGTAGCCCAGTCGGAGGTCGTTATTAAGATCGGAGCCTGAGGTAAATCGGTTGTCTGCCGTTATGGGTGTGTGGGCAAGTTTCCAGTTTATAATATTATTGCCCAGGTTGAAAGGGGTGGCAGAAGCTTCAAAATCATCGATATAGGAGGTCGGCTCGCCCTTTACGAAGTTGGAGGTGCCGGGGATGATTTGCGCTATTTCGGCATTGAAAGTGATGGTAGATGGTGCCTTGGTTTGAATGAGCGGCAGGGCATCTACCATTTTGGTGAGTAATCGGGAATCTTTTTGCAGGTTAAGGTCCAGCCCGTATTTTATGTTTCTTACGGGCTCGTTGCCGGTGCTGATGCGCGATATCACCGGTCGTTCGTTGAGATATAGAAAGGTTCCTCCAAAGTTGATGTCTTCGCTCATGCGGTAGTCAAGTCTGGTGCCCAGCAGGCTTCTAGACTGGAAATTAAACATATCTGCCTTTTCGTATGCTACTTTTATGGGCTTCCCGGAGTTGAGCACCGCTTCGTTGATGATGGTGACCCTGCCCTGGTTATAATCTACCCGGTAGTCCTGGCCTTCGACCAAGGGCGTGTTGCCGGCCGTCACAATCACCGAATTCTCTGAGATGTTGATGCCTGGCAATACGATGTCTGAGGAAGAACCGGCCTGCATTCTGCCCACAATAAAAAATTTGTTTTTGCTGAGGTCAAGCTCCGCATCTGCTTTGGTAGTGCGGTAAAGTGTATCATAAACGTATTTATTGATAAGGTTCGCTTCAGTATTGGGATCGAAATAAGATCTGAGCTTGCTGCCAAAAGGTTGCAGTACCGGAAAAATAATGAGTCCGGATTCTTCCCTTACGGTAATATTGCTGATGTAATCAAAGTTGCCATCGGGCTGCGGGTCGTTGTTGGAGTTGAGCCTGTCCAATCCAAAAAGCTGGATCAAAGGCACATCTTTAATGTTTTTTCCTTCATTGAGGCTGGGGTTGTCTATGCCTGTTTTGTCGTCTTTGTACACCACCCTCAGTTGAAATCCTTCCCGGGAGAGTTGCGTGGCGTTGAGGCTGTAAATATTTTTCATCATCAGATCCCACGTCGGTACTTTCACATCTATTTTGCTTGGCCGCAGTAGCTTTAGGAATATCGCCTGGTCTTCTGGCCGGTTCTGGTAGTCCTCTGTCAATTCTCCCACTTTATAAACCTGCCCGTTGTAGGTGTATTCATAAGCAACGGCCAGCACCTCGTCACTTTGTAGTTTGCGCAGCAAGGAGACATATCCTAGTTGCCGATCGACTGCATACTCTCGCTCATCCAGTTTTCGGGCTGCGGTGATACTTTCATAATCCGTTGCCTTGGTAAAGTTGAACTGATTGCCCAAAATGTCGGCTGCGGTGTCTGTATTTCTTACTCCGGGGGTATTGCTGACTGCCTGATACAAGCTGTTGGCTTCATTTCTGGTTGGACCACCTAATCCCGGCGCCACTTTGGGGTTGTCTTTTTGATAGATTACCGTGCCCTCACCCAGATCCATAAAGGCAACGAAATTGCGCAGTGTTTCTGTGTTGTTTTGCCTGTTGATCACGTAGATTTCAATTCGGGTAATGTTGAGTCCCGAGATGATTTGAGGAGTGCCTCTAAGCCAGTTTTCATAATTCTGTCTAAAAAAATGGCCCAGGAAAAAATGCCTGTTTTCTTCATAGTCAGATGCCCGGATTTCAAATTCCCTGCCCTGTCCGCCGCCGTCTGAGTTGCCGTTGATCTGTATTTCATCGCTTTTGCCGCGTTGGGTAGAGGCTACGGCGGTAATGTCGAGTTTGCCAAATCGGAGCTGCGTCTTTACGCCAAACAGGTTTTGGGCACCGGTGATCAGGCTGTTGTTGAGGGGCAGGCTTACATTGCCGATTTCTATTTTTTGTAGTATATCTTCTTCAAAACCTGTGTATTCCACTTTGAGGTTGTTTTCAAAGTCAAAGGAATTGTTATTGTCAAAATTGGCTGTGACACTTAGTTTTTCGCCTATTTTACCTACCACGTTCATGCTGATTTGCTGATCGAACTCGAAGCCGCCGTTTTTTTGTTGTCTTATGGGAATGGATGGGTTCTGAATCCGCTGCCATTTGCCTCCAAAATCAAGCATTACAAATCCATTGGGTCTGATATCCACAAAACTTCCACCGAAAATTCTATCAAATGCCGGGCTCATATAGATGGGGGGAATCAGTCGGCGTCCGCTAATGGCACTTTCTCCATCTTTGTCAGAAGACATTTCTTTCCAGTAGTTTTTCCGCATCTGAATGCCATGAAGCTTATTGTACTCTTCAAAATTGAGGTTGGTGGGCGCTCGGTAGTTCAAATCGCCTATCTGTTCATCGATCGTGTAATTTAAGCTGGTGTCCACTTCTACATTCATCTGCAATGAGCTGGGATCCTTCAGAATAAGAGGCGAAGGTGACTCAGGATAAATGATGGCATTGCCGGGTCTGTCTTGAGGATTGTAAATGGGCTGCCGCGACTTTTGATATTCCTGAACGGGCAAAGGACTGGTGATGGTATCGCTAAAGATGGAATCCTTGGGGACAGCCTGCAGCGAAGACCAGGCCCAGGTGGTAGTAAAGCTGCCAAAAACCCAGAATGATATTAATAATATCCTTTGCGTGACGATTGCTGAATGGGATAATATATTGTTCGACACCTGGGTTGTTTTTGAAATTTGTTAGGCTTGCTTAAGCACAAGTTTGATCAATTCTTCCAATGTGACATCTTCTCCATGTCTTTTCAAAATGGCATCCACGCTTTTTTCCGCAATATTCCTGTTGATGCCCAGGGTCACCAGGGCCGCAAGGGCCTCGTTTCGTACTTTATTGCTTCCTGTTGCAGCGCCCATGTTTTCCAGACCTTCTTTTTTAATTTTATCTTTCAGCTCAAGGATGATGCGGTGGGCAGTTTTGTTGCCTATTCCTTTTACCCTTTGTATGGTATCCACCTCTTCGTGAATGATGGCTTTTTTAAGTTCTTCGGGCGAAAGCGATGAATTGATCATGAGGGCAGTATTTGGTCCAACACCACTAATCGAGATCAATTGCAGAAAAGTACTCTTTTCTTCTTTACCAAAAAAACCATATAGCGTGTGGGCATCTTCCTTTACATGGAGATGCGTGTACAATAGGCAGTCGTCAAGCTCCTTTATTTTAGAATAGGTAGATAATGATATTTTTACTTCATATCCTACACCGTGCACCTCTATGATCACGTAGGTTGGATCCTTAAAAAATAGCGCACCTTTCAAAAATCCAATCATAATGTCTGATCCTCCGGAGATTTTATGATGTTGAAGGTTTTAAGAATAGCTTCCAATTCTCGCATATTATCTCTTTGTTCTTTGCCGGGGCTGTACAAAAATCCCTCGATATAATACAGCCTGTTACGACCTTCATCAACCATGGCATAGCTTATAAAGGGACCTCCCATATAGTATTTGTTGACTTTCCACAAGCCTCTGAGCTCAACAGCAAAATGGCCTTTAAAATTTATTTCCTTTCGGAAAATCTCAAAATGATCGGTTTCGGTGAGCAGGTAAGAATCCGGGTCTTCGGGCTTGTACAATATGTAAGGCCTGGAGACCTGAGTGCGCAGGCTCAGCAGACTATCTGTAGAAAACATCTGCTCCGATTGGTACTCCACCCAAGAGACATACACATTTTTGTCCACATCGGGACTGAAATTGCGCAACCAAATGAACTTTTCGTCCTCTAAGGCAATTTCATAGCCTATCGGCACCTTCAGTTCGCATTGATATTTTTCCTGTATATGCTTCGAAATGCCCGTTTCATATTTCACCGAATACAAGGCAGCATAATTCCTCTGTTCTTCTACTTCCAAAAAATGTTGCTGGATTTTTTCCTTATTTTTTTTCAGGTTGTCAATCAATATTTCTTCGGTTTCACCAAATAAGTGTACCAATTCCTGTCCTCTGGCAAATTCATCTTGTTTGGCAAACATAAAAAGTGAAGGATCATCTTCGATCATCTTTAGCGATTCGGGTGTAAAGTAGGATTTTAATTTTCTGTTGCCTTTGCTGTTATCACCTAGGACCGTAACAATGATGATATTTTTTGCATTTTCAAAATGCTTTGAAAATCTTTGGGATCAACCTGATTGAGCGAGAAAATGGCCTCTTCGCGCGGAATATAAGGTACAATTTCATGAAATACAGCCCTCAATTGCTTGCCAACCTGGCCTTCCCATTGGGCACTGTCAATCACCGCAATAATTTCACCTGCTTTGCCACTGGCCAGGGGAAGATTGGACTTCATTTTTGCTGTTTTGTCAAGATCGCAGGAAGTGAGGTAAACCATTGCGATTAAGAAAAAAAAATATCGAGATAGAGCCATGATTTTATGTGGTTTGTTGAAAATACAAATTGAGCAATATGATCGAGTATTCAAATATAAATTATTTCCATAGACTGGAGCCTTTTATCCCACAACCAGTTTTTGCCCGGGTTTTATGTCATTGGATTTTAGATTATTCAGTTGTTTGATTTTTTCTATCGACATATCACTATAGCTTTTAGAAATATTCCACAATGTGTCTCCTGGTTGCACGATATGATATTTGGTGCCATTTTCCACCACACTGTGGTTGGCGGTGGGCGTGGTAGGAGTTGCCACCCTGCCGGGGGTCATCCAAACGGTCAGATTCTGACCTACCCTTATGGTATTGCTGTGCAAGTTGTTCCATTGCTTTAGGTCTCCTACACGTACATGATAGGTAGCAGCAATTTTGCCCAAAACATCGCCACTGCGCACTTTATGGATGATTTTGTCTCTACCATATGTGCTTCCTTCCGAATTTTTGGCCAGATATTCCAGTTCTTTTTTTCCTGTACGCGAGGCTGAATCAAGTATAAATGCCCTGTTCTGATTGAGCATTTCCATCTTGTCGGAGGGTAAGCGTACTGAAAAGAATTTGGTGCTTTCTGGTACCGATTTCTGTTTGATCGAAGGATTCAACAAGTCCATGTGGTCTTCGCAGATGTCAAGCAAAGCGCCAAAAGTATTCAGATTCAGAAAATTCTTCACCATGATGGTGTCTGTTTGCATGGGAAAAAGATATTCGGTTTCGTCCAATATCAGATTGTGCGCTTCGGCATAGCTAAAGGCATAGGTAATGGCTACAAACTGAGGTACATAGCCTCTGGTTTCCCGAGGCAAATAGTTATAAATCTCCCAAAAGGTCTTTTTGTTTCCTGATCTCCTGATGGCTTTGCGCACGTTGCCGGGGCCACAATTGTAGGCCGCCAGGGCTAGTTCCCAATCACCAAACATGGTATAGAGCGATTTAATGTATTTGGCGGCTGCTTCGGTCGATTTGATAGGATCCATGCGATCATCTACATACCAGTCGGCTTGCAAGTCATACATTTTGCCGGTATAATAAACGAATTGCCATAATCCTACTGCCGCAGCTCTGGACCTGACCGTGGCATTGAGGCCAGATTCCACTATGGCCAGGTATTTCAGCTCATCAGGCATTTGGTGTTTAGCCAATATCTCTTCAAAAATTGGGAAATAGTAGGTGCTTTTTCTTAGCACCATTTTGGTATATTCCCGGTCGCGGACGGTAAAATAGTCGATGAACGATTTCACCCTGGTATTGAAATTCAAGGGGATGGTGGTGTTGAGCTCGCGAAGCCTCAGTTCTATTTCGTCATAGGTCACATCGGGCACGTACTCATAGGTGAGGGGGGGAATAAACAAAGAATCATTTGAGTCTCGAGGCAACTCCCGGGCGATAGAGAAATTGCTGTAAAGCAAAATCGCATTAAATAGTACAACTACGGAAAATTTAAATACAGTGTCCAGCATCGTGTTTTTTATAATATCGTCTCCTATTTCCTAAAACAAAGTGTAATTCGAGGCAGGCACTGAAGCCGGCCAAACCAACTGTATTATACTTCCATGCTTAAAATAGCTCATAATGGCCGTTTTTTTTAAGTAGGCAGTAACGCACAGTTAAGCGTGCTGTTTTTTAAAGATGCAGTGGTATAAGGACGTAGATGACACGAATTACCGACAATTTTCCAACAATTTCCGCTTATTTTTGTGGATAAACTCACTTCTGATACTGATTGGAAATAATAGCTGAAATTACCAGCTTTAATATCAGCTTATCAAAGGAAAATTGTTTGAACTCAGGTGACTTCATCCGTAAAAAATGCCAATCAACATCATCGCCTTTACCTCAAACTGTAACGATGTCGATGCGCCGGTATTATGTGCAGAAAAAATAGACTGGCTTTTTGCCGAAGAAAAAAAAACTGGAAATCAAGTCTTTGCCTGATTTCCAGCGTGATGTTTTAAAGTAGAATAGGGAGATTATTTTACATTCAAATCTTTAACGCCTCCCTCAATCTCATCTTTAATTTCGTTCGTTGCGTTTTTGAATTCCTTAATTCCTTTGCCTAGTCCTTTCGCCAATTCGGGTATTTTTTTGGCACCAAAGAAAATTAATAATACCATTAGAATAAGAAGAATTTCCCAACCTCCTAAACCTCCAAAGAATGCTAATTCAACGTTCATAGCTTTATTTTTTAAATGAATATTCTCTTTCCGTTAATACAAAATTACTTTCTTATATATACAAATACTAATATCTTCTCAAAGTTTTTGGGGACGTACGCAGCTTTACCTTTTGGTGAGCCAGAGCTCAGGGTCTTGTTTTTCGGTGTTTTTCCATACTTGAAATTGCACTTCCGAGGTGCCATCAACATCGGTATTAACTTCCCCGATAACGTCGTTCACATTTATTTGTTGTCCCATCTTTACGGTTACTTTTTTTAGCTTGGCATATACTGTAAAGTAGCTGCCATGCTGCACAATTACTACATATTTGAACTCTCCGGGTACTATGGCAATTTTCTTAACCACACCGGTGAATACCGCTCTTACCTGTTCATTTTCTTTTGTCTGTATATTAATACCGTCATTGGGCATTTTGATCCGCTTGAGTACAGGATGTGGATGCGTGCCAAATTTTTCGGAGATAAAACCGGCTTCTACGGGCCATGGTAGGTTTGATTTGTTTTTTTCGAACGAGCTGGAAAGGGCCTTTAAATCGATATTTAGTTCACTAACCTTGTCGGTAGAGGCCGAAGAGCTTTTGATTTCCTCTTTGAGCAATTTCGATATTAAGTTTTCCAGGTTGGCTACTTCACTTTTCTTTTGCGCCAGGTCTTTGCTCAGTTTGGTTTCTTCGGTTTTGAGTAGGCTAAAGACTTTGTCCTGCTCAGCTTTCATTTTATCCAGTTTTTCCTTTTCTTTTAGCTGGTCGGCCAACACGAGGTCTTTCTCGTTTTTAGAATTTTCGAGCGATGCTTTTTCACTTTCTATTTCTGCCTTTATTTCAGTGATCAGTTGCACCTGATTTTTGCGAGCCAGCGAATATTGTTCGAGGTATTTGAACCGCATATAAAACTGACTCAGATCGGCGGATGCAAAAATAAAGGACAGCTTGCTAAAACCACTGCTGGCTTTGTACATCGCATAGACCATGTCTGCATATTCTTTTTTGAGGTTGTTAAGGTCTTGCTGCAAGGCATTGATCACGGTGGCATCTTGTTCGATACGGCCACTAAGCAATTTCACTTCTTTAGCATAGGTGCGTATCAACTTGGTCTGATCTTCTATCTGTTTGGTGATGGCGTTGAGCTGACCAATGGTTGCCTTTTTCTTATTGGAGGTTTCGGCAAGTATTTGCTGTGTTTCCTTTATTTGGTTTTGTACCGCCGACTTTTGTTTTTCAAGTTGGGTTTTGTTCTGTTGCCCGAATATGGGCAATGACAACCAAAGCAATGTTGAAATGAGTATTAAGTAAAAACGATTACTTAAAGGCATCATATTTTGTCGGGATGTTAAAGGGGAATTTCAATGGCTTATCAACTATTTCGGCTTTATTGTGTTGCAGATTTATGCTCGTTACCAGCGGCCCTTTGTTGGTTTTGTACGTCAGGTTTACCAAGCAGACTTTAGCAAACAAATAAGCTCCGGTTTGTTTAAAGTCGCTGTATTTCAAGGTCATAAAATTGTCTGTGGCGATTTCGTTTATCAAAACAGTCTCAATTTTTTTATTGGCTGTTTGTACAAAGCTTTGAATATCAAGCGGCCCGGATTTCTGTTTTACCAGGAAGTAATTATTTTCTCTGGCCACTTGGGTTTTGTCATCTATGGGTCTTACCAGATTGCCCAAAAGGATGGATTGTATAAGATCAAAATCGACTTTGAAGTTGAAGTAGCGGCTGATTTCTTCAAAGTTGAACACATAAAACTCCTTGTCAATTCGGTTGATGATCAGCGCCGTGTCTTTTGAAATCATCACTCTGGTGGCTTCAATTCCAATAGATGGCGAAACGGATATCCATATCAACGAATCTTTTTTTATTCTGATATTGGCATTTCCACTTACTTGTTTATCTCCTTCCGTGTACCTGATTTTGGTCTTTGTCTGGAAATAATCGAAGTCGATTTCTTCGATATTTACTGCGCTCTTCTTTTTTGATTTGATGCCTACCAATTCTTTTTTACAAGATGATGCAAGGATAACCAGCAACAGTAGATAGAGGGGTAATAACTTATTCATAGAGTTTGCGGTCAGCGATTTTTTTATCTATCAAATCAGAAGTTTCATCCATGCCTTTGGCCTTGAGCCATTGTTTTACTGCCGAGTCGACATCGCCCAATTTAAACAAAATATCTCCATAATGTTCTATGATTGTCCCGCTTATATCCTCACTTTCTACCGCTTTTTCTATATAATGTTTCGATTCTTCCAGTTCGCCTCGTACATACAATACCCAGGCGTGTGTATCGAGATAGGTGGCGTTGTCGGGGTTTTGAGCCACTAGTTTTGATGACATTTTTTTTGCCAGGTCAAGTTTTTCTTTGCGCAGAGACAAAAAATAACTGTAGTTGTTCAGTACATGGTCGTTGTTGGGGTCGTAGGCGAGAGCGGCTTCGTAAGACTCGTCTGATTTTTGGTGATTTTTGAGGCTATTATAAGTGTCACCCAGCTGGGCATTGAAATACGATTTCAGTTCTTCATTGGCGCTTGATAGCTTTTTGCCTCTTTCCAATATTTCTACTGCCATTTGATAGTCTTTTTCTGCTAAATAGGCATTGCCGACAAACCAACACAGCCCCGGCTGATTGGGATATAGTTCCATGGCTTTCTCACCGTCTGCAATAGCTTCCTTGTACCTTTCAAGTTTTACTTCTATTTGTATTGTCTGTTGCCAGGTGTTGAAGTTGGAAGCGCCAAGTGCAATAGCTTTTTTGTAGTTTTCCAATGCCTTCATCTCTTCTTTTAGGCTTAGTTGCAATTCTGCTTTTACTTCATAGCTGCGGGGGTCTTCGGGATGGGCTGATATGATTTTGTCTGACAAACTTACTACCAGGGGCTCAATATCAGCATTGGGGAGTTTTGCAAAAAGAATACAAGACCTGTATTTTGGGCTCAATGTCGAGATCGCTGATAGAAAATGCGCGATTGAGATAGGTGTTGGATTTTTCGACTTCATTGTGCTTTCGATAATAATCGGCAAGCATAAGCAATGCCCTGGCATTGTCGGGATAGTCAGATAGCAGGTCTTCGAGGTAGGGGACTGCTTTTTGATCTTGTTCGTTCGATATCAATATTTCGGCGAGCATAAGCACATAGCGCGATTCTCCCGGAAATGCTTTGATCAATTTTTCACCTTCGGCAATAGCCAAATCCAATTTGCTTTGCTGAATGTATAGCTTTTGTTTTTGAGCGATTACTTGTTCGTTGAGGCCAAATTTTTCTTCGATGCGATCATATACCTGAAGCGCCTTGTCAAACTTTTCCTGATACACATAAATGGCCGCCAGTTCAAAAAGGTATTCATCAGCATTGTCGCATGTGGCTATCATTTTTTCGTAGGTGCTGGCTGCCCCGGCAAAGTCGGCCTTTTTGGTGTAAATATCCGCCAGCAACAGATAAAAATACCTATTGCTTCCGTCCAATTCTATTGCTTTTTGGGCATTAAAGAGTGCCTTCTCGGTATCTTTACTATTCAAATATATTTGTGCTATCTTATAATAGGCGGTCGCATTGCCAGGATCCGATTCCAAAGACCGCTGATAAAGCACAAACGCTTTGGCCATGTCGTCCAGAATGTAATATTTTTCGGCTTCGGCATGGTACATTTCTGCTTTTCTTCTTTCTTCATCCGAAACTTCCTTGTCTTGCTTCTGCTCTACTTCAACTTTATTTTTCTTATTTTTCTTTTGCGCCAAGGCACTGGCGCCTGGCCAGAATATGATTGCTGAAAAGAAAATGGAAAAATAATTTTCAAAACTTTTTGTTGCATGCTCATCCCATCAAAATTGTGATATCGTATTGTAATCTCCCACACTCAGGTCGGTGGCTTTGCCCTCAAAGGTAACGAAATTACCTAGCATAGAGTTTGCGAGGTTGGCGTTTTTAATCTGACTATCCTTCTGAATTATAGAGTTTTGAATTCTGGATTCGCTGATTTTTGAGTTGTCACCCACCGAAACATAGGGGCCAATCACCGCATTGTCTATTTCTACATTTTCTCCTAAATACACCGGCTCTATAAGTACCGAATTGGTGGTGCGTGAGGTTTCGCTTATCAGTTTCTGATTTTTTATAAAGTTGAAATAAGAGCGATGCGTTTCTACCGTGGCCTGTTTGTTGCCGCAATCCAGCCAATCATCGACTTGACCGGGGACAAACTTGGTTCCCTTTTCTTTTAAGGTTTTGAGCACCCGCGTGAGCTGATATTCCCCATCGTCCTTTATTTTGTTGTCTATCAGTACTTTTATCTCATTTTTCAATTGATCTCCATCTTTGAAATAATAAATACCGATAATTGCCAGATCTGAAACAAAGAGTAAAGGTTTCTCTATAAAATCATCTATTTCTCCGTCATCGTTTAGCTTCACCACCCCAAAGGCCGATGGGTCGGCTACCTGGTGTACCCAGATGATGCCATCTTGCCCGGCATCGAGTTTAAAATTTGCTTTAAACAAGGTGTCGGCGAAAGCTACGATGGTCTTGCCGGACAAAATATCGGCAGCGCAATAGATGGCATGGGCAGTGCCCAATGGTTCGTCCTGGTAAAATAAATGACCTTTGGCTCCGAGTTTGGCGGCAATATTGAGCAATTCCTTTTCAACCATTTCGCCAAAACTCCGGCCTATCACAAATCCGATGTTATCTATTTGCTCACCGCATACTTCGGCTATGTCGTGTACCAGCCAATACACTATGGGCTTGCCAACTATAGGAATCAGGGGTTTTGGAGTGGTAAGGGTATGAGGTCTCAACCTTTTTCCCATACCTGCCATGGGGATGATAATATTCATATGGGTATAAATGCGGATTTGTGTATCAAATATTGTATAGGGGCACAAAAGTATAAATTATTTTTTACTAACTATCAGTTTTTTCCTTTCGCTCAAGTAAGCAACGGTTACAAAAATGAGAATGGGCACTTGCCGCAGCAACTGGGTGATTAAGCCTGATTCCGTTTCAATATTCCACCCAACAGCCAGTAAAAGCAGCATTAACGCCAGGTATCCGAGCAGCTTTTTGATATTGTAATCTACCGGAAAATACTTCTGTCCGCTATAGTAAGCAAACACGCACATGTATGTATATACAAACAGGGTCGTGAATACGCTGCCTTCGTATCCGAAATATGGTATAAGCAGATAGTTGAAAACTATGGTGATAACGGCAGCCGAAACAGAAATAATGGTGCCATAATATGTACGGTCTGTAACTTTGAACCAGATGGAAAGATTGTAGTATAAGCCAAGAAACAGACTGGCAAGTAAAAGCACAGGTACGATATGCAGGGCTGTCCAGTAGGCCGGGTTTCGAAGGAAAATCAGCTTAATGATGTCAAGGTTGAGACTAAAGGCCAATACCGAAAAAAGCCCAAAAATACCAAAATAAAGAAAGATGTTGGCATAGGTCTTTTTTGATTCCTTGTTTTGGGATTCACGAAAGAAAAAAGGTTCTGCCGCATACCTGAACGCCTGTATTGCCAGAGTCATTACCATGGATATCTTATAACATGCCCCAAATATCCCAAGGGCTTCCTGATTGTTGAAACCATGGTAATATCCTTCGGGAAGGATTTTCTTGAGCATCATGCGGGAAAACATTTCATTGAAGTTGCCAGCAAGTTGTGAAAGCAAGAGTGGAAAAGCATAAATGATCATCGGTTCGAGCACCTTGCGGTTGAGCACCAGCCTTGCCTTTTTTATTATCCCGAATAGCAATAGTAAATAGCAGGCGTTGGCTATCAGGTTTGAGATAAAAACATATTCGACATTGAACCGCGGTGTGTACACCAGGCTTATGAATCCTTTCATTCCCGGCAAAAAATTGCCCGCCCAAATATTTTTGCAGAAGTAAAGGAAAAAAAGATTGAGGCCGAGATTGAGAAATATATTGACAAGTTTATAAGTGGCAAATTGTACGGCTTTTCGCTCATATCTGAGTTTGACAAAGGGTATGGCCATGATGGAATCGATGGCAATGATGGCCGCAAACCAATAAACATAACGCTCCTGCCCGGGGAATTCGAGCCAGTTCACGATTGGCGTGGCCGAAGTTGTCAGCAAAATGGTGAGTAGGATGGTGGTGACTAAGATTGCACTAAATACGTTGCTGTATATTTCTTTCTCCCCGTCAGCAGATTTGGAAGTAAAACGAAAATATGCCGTTTCTAAACCATACAGGTACAGAACATTGAGCACAGCCACATAAGAGTACAATTCTGTGACAATTCCGTATTCTTCCACTTTGAGTATGGCTGTGGAGGTATAAAATGGCACCAGTAAAAAATTGATTGCTTTGCCGATAATGCTACTCAAGCCATAGATCGCAGTCTCACCGGCAAGCTGTTTGAATTTGCCCATAACGCAGCTATGGGAAATTATTCCCCTTTAAAATCTGGTTTTCTTTTTTCTAAAAATGCTGAGGTTCCTTCTCTAAAGTCTGATGTTTTGCAGCAATTGGCAAAGCTGTTGGCTTCGACCTGAAATCCGTCCTCGGTTTTTGAAATTGCCGAATCGACACAGTTTATTACCATGCCAACTGCAAGAGGTGCGTTTTTAAATATTTTAGACATAATTTCCTTCGCCTTTAGCATGGCCTCTTCTTTGCCTGGCATCACATGGTTGACCAGCCCGGCCTGCAGCGCCTTTTGAGCATCGATCATTTCTCCGGTGAGCATCATCTCCAGTGCCAGTCCCCGACCTACCAGGCTGGTAAGTCGCTGGGTGCCTCCATATGCCGGCAGTATACCCAGGCTCACTTCGGGCTGACCAAAAAAAGTATTTTCTGTGGCTATCCTTATATGACATGCCATGGCCAGCTCACATCCGCCACCTAAGGCATAGCCATTGACCACGGCGATCACCGGTTTGAGACAGTGTTCTATCAACGCAAAAATTTCCTGCCCTTTTTCGGCAAACTTTCTACCATTCAGTTCTGTCAATTCAGTAAACTCAGCTATATCGGCTCCTGCGACAAAAGATTTTTTGCCCGCACCTGTAATGATAATGCCCTGTACCAGATGGTCGTCGTATGCATTTTCTATCGCTTTTTTGAGCTCCAGCAAAGTAAGTGAGTTCAATGCGTTGAGTTTGTCAGGACGGTTTATGGTAATGGTAAGGATATTTTCATCGATGGATTCGATGATATTTTTGTACGTAGGCATGATTTGACAGGCTAGTTTAGGGCAAATATAGTGGTGTAACGGCAATTCTCAAAAGATAAGGACACAGCGACCTGACACACCGGGCATGTAGGTTGGGCTATATTTTTCGAAGATATTAATTTTTAAAATGAACTTATTTCAAATATCTTTGCGCACTCTTAAAAACTTACTAAAACATATCAAAAATGTCTTATTTATTTACATCTGAATCCGTTTCAGAAGGCCATCCTGATAAAGTATCGGATCAGATATCGGATGCAATTCTGGACCACCTCATTGCTGCAGATCCGGAATCGAAGGTTGCTGTAGAAACACTAGTGACCACCGGACTGACGGTGATCAGCGGTGAGGTAAAAACCAATGCCTACATCGATGTGCAGCAAGTGGCGCGTCAAACCATAGAGCGCATCGGTTATACCAAAGGCGAATATATGTTCGATGCGCATTCATGCGGCGTCATCTCTGCCATTCATGAGCAATCATCAGATATCAACCAGGGCGTGGAACGCAAAGAAGAAATGGAGCAAGGTGCAGGCGATCAGGGAATGATGTTTGGCTATGCAACCAATGAGACCGAAAATTTTATGCCTTTACCACTGGACTTGTCACATATGATTTTGATCGAGCTGGCAAAAATCAGAAAAGAAGGTATAACCATGACTTACCTTAGGCCCGATGCCAAGTCGCAGGTCACCATTAAATATGACGACAACAACAAACCTGTAAAAGTAGATACCATAGTGGTTTCTACGCAGCACGACGACTTCGACGAAGAGGAGGCTATGCTTGCCAAAATCAAGCAGGATGTAATCAAAATTTTAATCCCCAGGGTCAAATCACAATTGCGTAGCGAAATCCAGACCTTGTTTGGTGAGGATATCATATATCACGTCAATCCTACCGGCAAGTTTGTTATTGGCGGCCCTCATGGCGATACCGGACTGACAGGCCGAAAAATAATTGTAGATACCTACGGGGGCAAAGGAGCTCACGGTGGGGGTGCCTTTTCGGGCAAAGATCCTTCCAAGGTAGATAGGTCTGCTGCCTATGCCACCAGACACATTGCCAAAAACCTGGTAGCCGCAGGTGTAGCAGATGAAATTCTCGTTCAGGTTTCCTATGCTATCGGGGTGGCCAAGCCTATGGGCATATATGTGAACACCTATGGTACATCGCGGGTGAAGTTGAATGATGGTCAAATTGCTGAAAAGGTAGGAGAAATCTTTGATATGCGACCTGCCGCGATTATAAAAAGGCTGAAACTTAAAGAACCCATATATTCAGCATCAGCTTCGTACGGTCATATGGGGCGTACCCCCGAGGTAGTAGAATTGTCTTTTAAAGTGAATGGTGCCATTCTGACCAAAACTGTAGAAACATTTACCTGGGAAAAATTAGATTATGTTGACGTGGTAAAAAAGGCATTTGCCTTGTAAGATTATTTTCACATTTAATGTAAAGAAGGGGCGCACGCCCCTTTTTGTATTAGACAGTCACGAGCAAAAAACCTTCGCCGATTTTCAACCATGCGGACACGCAACATGATGTTTTACCCCGCAACAGCACCTTCCTGGACTGAAAGTCTCCGAGAATTACTTTTTGCTTAGTTGCCCAATGTAATTTTTCTTGTAAACTTTAATTTTTCACCATTTATTTTACTTTTGAAATTTGCCGCCTTATATTTATTTCCCATAAAATAATTTCTCAAAAACACCATGCTAAATATTGTCAGAGAAGAATACGATCATTTATGGGATCAGTTCCTTGCTGGTAGTGTTATAGCTTTCGAAAAAATTTTCGACACCTATTCACCTGAATTGATCAAATACGGTTCGAAATTAACCACCGATGATGGAGTGGTTGAAGATGCTGTGCAGGAGCTTTTTTGTGAGTTGTGGGAGAAAAGATCTAAAATATCGAGGACTACGTCCATTTCGTATTATCTTTTAACATCGGTAAGGAGAAAAATAGTCAGAAATCTACAAAAGAGCCGGAAGTTTATTGCTGCGTATCAAATGCAGGACACATGCTTTACACTTGAGCCCGAATTCGATAATTCAACAGATTTTATTTTCAATCACCTTCAGGACTCAATACAAAATCTATCAAATCATCAGCGGGAAATTATTTACTTAAGGTACTACAGCAACTTGTCTTTTGATGAAATCTCCCGGCTGATGGAGCTTCCAAAAAAGTCGGCCTACAATCTGATTTTTATCGCACTTCAAAATATAAAAAAGTCACTTGTCTCTAAAGGCAATATTGTTTCGGAGCTAGCCTCCGGCATTCTGGGAGCTTTGGCGCCAACCCTTCTTTGTTGCTAAAGATTTAATATTTTTTAAACCGTCTGCTTATTTCGCATTATAACCGTCTTTTCAATGCGTTTTTTGTAAATCTTTAACATTTCTTCAAAAAACTACTAGTAAAACCCAAGGTCGTTGCTTTTATTATCAAAAGTAATGTAATGAAGAGTGATATAGCCGTCATTGACCTGGCCCTTAATGAAAGTTTTATTAAATGGGTAAAAAAATCTGATCCACTGGCATCTAAGTATTGGGAAAGGTGGATGGAGGAGAATCCGGACAAAAGACAACTTGTGGAAGAAGCAAGAACGTTGGTGTTGATCAAATTTAAAGACAACCCAAAAGCGCTTGAAAAAATTCCTCAAATTAAAGAGCATGTTTTCGACCATGTAAATAAAGAACACAACAAGCAACATTATCTATGGAGAGGCCTGGTTGCTGCTTCTGTAATTTTCGCTGTTTTAGTCGGTTCCCTGTATTACTTTGGTATTTATGCATCTCAACAGGTAATCAATACTACCTATGCAGAAGTTAAAAATATCACCCTTCCGGATGGCAGTAAAGTAACACTCAGTGCCAACTCACAGATCACTTTCAAGAAGAAATGGGATAGCGATGATCCCCGGGAGATAAAGCTATCTGGGGAAGCTTTTTTTGATATAAAACACCTGTCCAACCATTCAAAATTTACAGTGTTTGCCAATGAATCAGCAGTTGAGGTGTTGGGAACAGAATTTAATTTCTCAGCAAGACGCGATAAAGTAAAAGTGGTGCTACAATCGGGATCAATTAAGTTTTATCAAAGTGTGAAATCAGAAGAAAGCTTAATGATGACTCCGGGGGATATGGTGGTTTTTAACAATAAGGATAATTCGCTGGATGTTAAAAAAGTAGATATAAACACCCATTCCGGCTGGAAAAATAATTTGCTAAGTTTCAATAACATGCCGATAGAAGAAGTGCTGATTGCCATAGAAGATTTCTATGGTCTGAAGGTGATCAACAATTCGTCAAAATTAGAAAATGAGAATTTTACAGGGATTTCGCCCATGGATAGTTTAGATCAAATAATAATAGCCTTATCAAAAACCTTTGATGTAAAAATAGAAATACAGGATAAAACAATAATAATAAATAATTAAAGCTACCTGGCAGGGCAGCTTTAATTCTAAATGACCCGAAAATTATGTTTCACAATTCAAAATTAACTATTAATGACAAAAATTCAACAAATTTTTACCGCATGCATCGCCTTACTGTTTTTGGCATATTTGCCGACACGCAGTCAGGAAATTGCACATCGAAGTAACGCCGGAGAGCATATCTATCAGGAAGATAATGCTAAAATGATTCCGCTGTCCAAAGTGCTTTCTGATTTAGAAGCACAGCATGGCATTCATGTAAATTATAAAGGTTCTCTAATTCAAGATAAGTATGCTGACATTAGAATTTTAGAAGGGTCAAAAGAGAAGGTTGAAAAAAAACTGAAGAGTTTACTACTGAAGTGGAATCTTGAATTTGGAGAAATTAGCCATAGCAATTATGTTATTTATACAAACCAGGAGAAGAAGGAGCTGAAAAAGATGAAACGCAGTACTTCATCGTTTGAAGCTCAGCAGCCTGTGCATGAACAAAATAATGCAAGTGAGCTGGAACAAAGAATTCAACTGATACGTGGTGCATCAAAGGACATAACGGTAGCAGGCATAGTAACGTCTCAGGAAGACAACGGGCCATTACCGGGGGTTAATGTGTTGGTAAAGGGTACAACAATCGGAACCATAACAAATGCTGATGGTGCCTATAGTTTGTCAGTACCTGATGTTAACAACACATTGATTTTTTCTTTTATCGGATATGTTTCTGAAGAAATAGCCATCAATGGGAGATCGGAAATAAATATATCTTTGGCATCGGATATTACGCAGCTCGGTGAAGTAGTAGTAGTGGGCTATGGAACAAAGAAAAAGGCTGATGTAATAGGTTCAATAAGTACCATCTCCAGCAAAGAAATTCAGCAGACACCCTACGCATCATTTGATGCATCCTTGCAAGGCCATGCAGCCGGAGTGCAGGTAGTAAGTGCCGGCGGAACTCCAGGAGCCCAATCTCGCATTTTGATACGCGGTACTAATTCACTTAGCTTAAATACAGAGCCACTTTTTATAGTAGATGGCATGCCTATTTCTACTCAAACATTAGGAATAGGCGGAGTTGGCAGTGCAACGCTCAGTCCCCTTGCGACCATTAACCCCAATGACATAATGAGCATCGAAGTGTTGAAAGATGCTGCTGCAACTTCCATTTACGGATCGAGGGGATCAAACGGAGTAATATTGATAACAACAAAATCGGGCGAAAGTGGAAAGGGAAACATTGAGTTTTCGGTTTCAACCGGCATCTCAAACTTATCGCGAAAGCCAGAAGATATTGGTTTTACTACATCAGCACAGTATTTTGACCTGATGGATCAGGCCCGCTCCAATTCCGGCCTTACACCAATGACACCCGGAGATATCATTAACACCTGGCCTTTTAAGACTCCAGGTGATACGTTGACCCGTCAGGAAGCAGAAAATACCAATGTAAATTGGTTTGACCGAATCATGCAGCAGGGAAGCTACCAAGACTACAATATTTCCATAACTACCGGAAGCGAAAAGGTAAAAACGTTTGCTTCGATGAACTACAGGACGGATAAGGGCATGCTTATAAATAATAGCCTGCAACGGTATTCATTGAGGATCAATTCAGAATTAATTCCTGTAAAAAACGTAACTGCTGGTTTTCGTCTGGCACTATCGCATTCCGATAATGATCGCGCAAAAGATAATAATTCGGGGTCTTCTTCCGGAACAAACGGAAACGGTGGAGGATTCAGCCAACTCAACTGGAATGTTATGCCATGGTTTTTGGTGCATAGCACCAATGATCCCACAGGATATTGGAATGCCCGAAGCGGCTTTAACCCCGCTGCGTCTTTGGACCCCTTGCTGGTGCGCGATGAAGAAAAATCTTACCGAGGCTTAGGAGGTTTGTATTTGCAGTACAATTTGCCTTGGGTAACGGGGCTTTCTGTACGAACCGAACTGGCTGCTGATATCATCCAAAGCAACAGTTGGAATTCGATTGACCGTTCTTTACGCAATGATGACCGATCATTGTACAAGAAACAAGTAGAACGGTCAATAATTTTAATTATAATCTCTATGCTAATTATGATATCACAAAAGGGCTTCATAGTGTAAGTGCAACAGGAGGTACAGAGTCACAATCTTACTTTGTCAATGACCGCTACCTGGCGGCTCGAGGGGTGATCGGTTCTTATCAGCAAATCGGAGAGGATCCGGCAGATAAACTATCTATGAATTCCATTATAGGCAATGAGCGATATTTACGTTCATTTTTTGGACGGGCAAGTTACAAATATGACAACCGGTACCTGATAGAAGGTAGTTTGCGGAGCGATGCATCGTCTGTTTTTCCTAAAGAAAACCAATGGGCTGTATTTAAAGCGTTGGGATTAGGATGGATTATTTCAGAAGAATCGTTCTGGTCTGTTGGGGTAGTGGACATGTTAAAGCTACGTGGTAGTTTTGGCCAAACAGGAAACCAGGGCATTCCTGCTGAGCAATATTTAACGGACTTTGGAAATATTGGCCGCTATGGATCTAACGACACACCTGAGGGTTCTGGACTTCAAACCATTGCTTTTCCACTAAAGTGGGAGACCACCGACAACTATGACATAGGATTGGATTTTGGAATGTTTGATAACAGACTTTCGGGTTCTGTGGCCTATTTCATGCACGATGTTAAGGATATGTTGCTGCAAACATCTATCCCATTGTCTTCTGGTATTGCTGGTGGAAGGTTATGGCAAAACATCGGCGATATGCGAAATGAAGGGGTAGAGTTTGAAATTTTCTCCAACATAATGAAAGGTGAATTTCAATGGACATCTTCATTTAATCTTACTTTTAATAAAAACAAAATATTAGGTCTCACTGCGGAAATGGATGAAGGTAAATCAGGGCTTACTACCATGGAAACAGTTACCCGGACAGGGGGTCGGGTAGGGGTTTATAACCTTCCTGAATATGCAGGGATCGATCCTGAACATGGAGTAGAAATGATTTATGAAATCGATCGGCAAGTATATGACGAAACAGGAAAAACCGTGAAGACGGGTCGCCTGATACCGGCCACATCCCAGAATATGCGTGACAATAAAATATTGAACGAAGATAAGACCGGCCTGCCAACATACTGGGGAGGGTTTAGCAATACCTTTAGCTACAAGGGGTTTGATTTAACCATATTTATTACCTATCAGGGAGGGAATTATATATTTGACTACGGAGAAAAATATGGCACTACACCGCAACGTGGTCAATTTAAATTGCGCAGTGATTTAGTTGGCAACACATGGGAGAACCCTGGCGATAATGCCGCTTATCCGCAGCTACGCTGGGATCAAAGTTTTCCTGGAATATGGACGAAAATTATGAATGGGTGAACGAGTCAACCAATTATAACAACGAGTCATTCTTCCATGATAAATATCTTCACAAGGGGGACTTTGTACGTGTCCGCAACCTTCAACTCGGATATAATCTTCCAACTTCATGGCTATCGAAAGTAAGGATGCAATCGGCGCGTTTGTACGTTTCAGGCACCAACTTGTTCACCTTTACAAAGTACAAGGGGTATGACCCTGAGGTAGTGAGCAATCTTGGCAATACCCAAAATAGCAATCTCAGCCCGGGAGTGGTGAGCTACTCATTGCCGAATTTGAAAATGTATAACATAGGCCTGAATGTTAAATTCTAAAGGAAAAAACATTATGAAAAATATAAAGCTAAATATCGGTTTACGAATTATAGTGTTCTCGCTCTTTGTGTTGAGCGGATGCAACAATGAAGAATTTTTATCGCTTAAAACCCCACTGGAAAAAGATTGGCAAACATTGGGGGAATTTGACAAAGCGCCCATAGGAACATATAGAAGGTCTTTCTTGAGCGATTGGCACAACTTGCATACCACGTCCGTATTGTTGAAATCTTTCCAATCTGACGAAGCGTTTTTATTGCCGGGCACTATTGGCAACATCCCTTTTAACGAGATGTACACAAGACAAAGTACTCAACCCATCGATAAGTCAAGATATATTTTTGGCATTGCCTACCAGGTAATCGCTACATGCAATGCAGGTCTTGATTACATTAAAGATAACGATGGCAACCCATACAAGGGGCTTTCTGATAGCGACATCGAAAATAATCTTCGTCGAATAGAAGGTGAGTTGTATTTTATGCGTGCATTTTCCTACTATCGGTTGTCGCAAGTGTTTCTGCCACCATATGAAAAAAGCGGGTCAAACGATGATAAGATTCTTCCATGGAAAATAAGTTTGGAAGAAAATACGGAAGCACAAATTAGTACCGAATTGGCTACTACGCAGATGGTTTATGACCAAATGGTGGAAGACCTGCAAAAAGCTAAAAACCTGTTGCCTGAAAAATATATGGAAGGAGTTCATTTCCATTCGTATCAATATGGAAGAGCTACAAAATATGCCGCAGCGGCGTTGCTCGGCAAAGTACTCTTTGCGATGCAGCAAAATACAGAGGCTATAGACGAGCTAAGTTTCGTTATTGAAAGCAACCAATTTAGTCTGCCAGCCGATCCTTTGTCTACATTCCAATATTATTCAACACCCAACGGTGGGCCAGAGTCAATATGGTATGCCTATACCGGTAATACCACCCTGGGAGGGTGGCAAATGGCAGAGCTGACCAGCATCTGCCTGCAGCAGCCAAACACTGGAAATTTTGCGCGTGTGAGCTGGAATCAGTTAGCGTTTAGCTACTCAATGTTAGAAGAAATTGGATGGATGGAAGACCCACTCAACGGAGATTACACGCTTACCCCGGAAGCAATAGCAGACAAACGCGTGGGGAGTGTTTATACCCTGACCACCGGCAAAGATCCTTTTGCAGATGTTACTACCCCGCTGCTTTGGTGTGACAAGTACTTTAACGGCGATGTGGCCAAAGGAATTCCCGGGCAAAACCTGAACATTCCTATTATCAGATTAGCAGAATTGTATCTGACACGTTCGTGGTTGCGCTTTCAGGAAGGGGATCTCGATGGTGCTACAAAAGATTTAAATCAGGTGCGCAACCGGGCCGGTATCGGAGACTTGCCTGGTACAATCACTGAAAAGGCGATTATTAATGAACGTACGAAAGAGCTGTTTATGGAAGGAGACCGGACGGATTTTCTACGAGCCGCACATTTGCCTATTCCTCCAGGTGATAGGGTCGGCGTTTCCGATCTCCCTTATAATACTCCAAGACTTATCTGGAGCCTGCCCCTTCAGGAAACTGAGTTGAATCAGGCGTTCCGCGATTGAGCGTACGAGTGAATTTAGTTATATTTGATTAGCGGGGATTTAGCTTGAGAAACCCATTAGGTTTTAAAAGCTACCCCGCTAATTTTATTTTCTCATGTACGTATCCTGATAGACACACGTAGCAGTTACAGTATTAGAAAACCCGGCAAAACGATTGCAAAGTATGTCTGATCAGTTTAAAACCGTAATCTAAACACAAAGTATGTTGTACTTCTTAAAGTTTTTAACCCTATTTTTTGTATTGATTCTCAATGGTGTCAATGCTTTTTCACAAGATTTAACCCGATTCGTTAACCCACTTATTGGTACATCGAATAATGCAAATACCAATCCGGGGGCTGTCTTGCCTTGGGGAATGATATCAATTAGCCCCTTCAATGTTTTGGACTCCGCAGAAAATTTAGGCTATGTTCCAACCCCGTATATTCATGGGAAGAAATTTATCTCAGGTTTTACCCATGTCAACCTCAGTGGAACTGGTTGCCCGGTTTTAGGGACATTTTGTTTAACGCCCACTGCAGGTACCTTGTCTTTGAAGCAATCAGATAATATGTCTGCCTATTCCCGGCAAGTAGCTGAACCAGGCTATTATTCAGTTGTTCTCGATAAATTCAACATTGAAGCGGAGCTCTCAACAACTTTACGGACAAGCATAAGCAAGTACACTTTTCGCAAAGGAAAAGCCAATATCCTGTTGAATTTAGGAGCCGGCCTATCCAAAAAGGAGGGTGCTGTAATTCACCGTATTTCAGGCACTGAGGTGGCAGGATTTAAAACTATTGGAGATTTTTGCGGGCTCACCGCGGTACAGACCATTTATTTTTATGCACAGTTAAGCAAGTCGCCTGTTGAATCGGGGGTGTGGGACAACCATAGACAATATCCTGATTACAACAGGGAAATGGCCGGAAGCAATATCGGAGCCTATTTCACTTTCGATGTGGAAGACAATGACAGCATATTTGTAAAACTGGGAATTTCTTATGTCAGCATTGAAAATGCCCGGGCAAACCTGGAGGCGGAGCAAACTGGTTATAACTTCCAAAAAGTAAGAACATCGGCCAGGGATGCGTGGAATAAAGAATTATCAAAAATAAAGGTTAAAGGGGGCAGTGACGATGATAAGGTTAAATTTTACACAGCGCTCTATCATATGTTGCTTCATCCCAATATTTTTAATGATGTAAATGGTGAGTATCCTGCCTATAGAACGAACAACATTCTCAAAACCAATGGAAAAGACAGGTACACCGTGTTTTCTTTGTGGGACACCTATAGAAATGTACATCCCTTATTGTCGCTTGTATATCCCAAGCAGCAGTCCGACATGGTGAACTCCCTTTTGTCAATGTATAATGAAGGGGGGTGGCTACCCCGATGGGAACTGGCAAGTATGGAAACCGGTGTTATGGTAGGCGATCCTTCGCTTCCGGTAATTGCAGACACCTATTTGAGGGGGATCCGTGATTTTGATATCGAGCTGGCTTATGAAGCCATGAAGCACAATGCCACAGCTCCCGCTGAGAAGAATATCATGAGACCGGGTCTTGAATTTTGGGCCAAATACGGGTATATCCCGGTAGATGCGCCCAGGTTATTAAGTGATTCGACAAGACATTTTTATGAGGAAATGCTAAGAAACAGGGTTGTTTGGGGCTCCGTTTCTACATCGTTGGAATATTGCATTGCTGATTGGAATCTGGCGCAAATGGCAAAACTACTCGGCAAAGAAGAAGATTACACATACTTTCAAAATCGATCCGGGTTTTACACAAACAACTTCGATATCCAAACAGGATTTATCCGGCCAAGGTTAAAAAATGGAGAATGGGTAGATTCTTTTAATCCCACAAAAGAGGAATTAAATAGCTTCACCGAGGGAAATTCATGGCATTACACATTTATGGTGCCTCACGATATTCCGGGAATAATGGATTTGCTGGGCGGTGAAAATCAATTTGTAAAAAAATTGGATCAATGTTTTACAGAAGGTCATTTTAATATTACAAACGAACCTGATATTGCGTACCCATACTTATTTAATTATGTACGCAATGAAGAATGGCGCACACAAAAACAAGTAAGAAAAATTGTAGAAGAAAATTTCAAAAACACCCCTGAGGGTTTGCCGGGCAACGATGATTGCGGGACTATGTCAGCCTGGTTATTGTATTCCATGATGGGTTTTTATCCAACCTGTCCGGGGGATGTGAATTATCAAATTACCAGTCCCGTTTTTGATGAGGTGGAAATATCATTGAATCCTCAGTATTATTTGGGAGACAAGTTTATTGTCAGGGCAAAAAATAATAATCCGGAGAATATTTATATAAAGGATATAAAAATCAACAACAAAAGAGCAGATCGGTTTTGGATATCGCACGATGAAATGACCAAAGGTGGAATTATGGAAATGGAGTTGAGAAATAACCCGTAAGCCCACATTAACAACATGGATAAATCAAAAAATATAATGTCGTTTTGAGATTATTCGACCCCGAATGGAGTCAAACTCATTACGCTAACTAAACGACATCGAAATATTATAATTAAGTAACAGTATATGAATCGAAGCACTAGCCCATTTCAAATGAAAATGTTCCTGTTTCTTTTATTTATTATTCCAGGTACATTATATGGTGTGGCACTATCTGATGAACAAATAAAAGATACGGATCAACTAAGCGAAGATTTTTATGGCGTGCTGGAAAACTTTGGCGCAGCTTTTTCAGTCCGGTTTACTCAATACGATACCACTCACTTCAACAGCATAATCAATAAAAAACAAATAAGTGTTGATCAGGAGATTGCTGAAACTGAATTTTTAAATTCATCCTGGCAGGTTCACAAAGCTTTGCAACCCATCCCGGATCAACCAGGTGCTTATGATATGGTGTTTACCTTTCGCTGTATCAAAGGCGCATCTCCTGCCACATCTGTATCATTCGATATTGCCTTTGATAACTGGTCAACACAAAATTTTGTGTTAATGCCCGCCGCGGTATATAACGGCAACAGGGTCAAATCGCAGCGGCATTTATATTGCCCCTTTGTATTCGATACAAGGGATATTGGCCCGGATAAGCCACAGGTAATTTCCGATGTGCCCAGATTGAACATAGATGAAGGGCCATCAAGGATACAGCAGCGAACAGGTGATATGTCCACACCATCTATTGGTTTTTACAATCCGGATGCTCATCAGGGCTTTTGGCTATTGACCACGCAAGCCACTGGTTTGGGCGACTCGGGTATGGACATCGAAGAGAACAAAAGCCGTAGCAGGGCCACCATGTCCGTTACTGCACCGGTAGTTAGGGAGAGGTACCGCTATTTCATTGCCGACAATCAATATCCATCAACCGATAAACCATTTGATTTTCGGGCAGGCGATTCGGTTTCAGTTGCAGTAAGGCTATACTTTTTCGATAGCCGCGATGTGCAAGGCTTGTTCAATAAATTTGCAGAAATCAGGAATGATGTTATCCCTAAAGGGGAACCCAATTTCTCTATACCTTTTTCTAAAATATTCGAGATTCAGGAAGAAAAGTTCAACCGTCAAAACTTTGAAAGTAATTTTGGTTACTATTCGGTGGGCCTTAGAGAAAACTATTATCAGGATTGGCAAATTGGATGGACTGGGGGCATGATATCAACATTTCCGTTATTTGTAAAAGGGGGCGGACAAACAAAGCAAAATGTAATCCGCAATTTCGACTGGCTTTTCCCCGCGGGTATTGCGCCGTCAGGATATTTCTGGGACACTGGCCAAAAAGGCACTGAATGGTTTGGTATATTCCCAACAAGCCCGGTAATGAAAGACTGGCACCTGGTGCGCAAAAGTGGCGACGGATTGTATTATGTTTTAAAACAGTTTCAGGCTTTTGAAAAAGAACAGGTTACAGTAAAGCAAGAATGGATAAATGGTGCCGAAAAAGTGGCCGGGGCCTTCGTGAAAACATGGAAGGAAAATGCGCAATTGGGACAATATGTCGATAATTATACCGGCGAAATTGTTCTGGGGGGATCGACCAGCGGAGGCATAGTGCCAGCAGCTTTGGTGCTGGCAGCCGATTATTATAAGCGACCCGAATATTTAGGGATTGCAGAGCAAATAGCCGAATATTTTTATATCAACTATGTCAAAAAGGGAATTACTTATGGAGGGCCGGGCGATGCCATGGCAAATTTCGATAGTGAATCGGCCTATGGATTGTTGGAGTCATATACCATTCTTCACGAATATACCCGGAATGAAAAATGGTTGAAAATGGCTGAGGAACTGGCCGTTCAGTTCACAACCTGGGTGCAATCATATGACTATACATTCCCTGAGGAAAGTACACTCGGGAAATTGGGCAAAACTACAACGGGCGTAGTATGGGCAAATACACAAAACAAGCATGGGGCACCGGGAATTTGCACCCATTCAGGACTTGCATTGCTAAGGCTTTACCGGGCAACAGGCAATGTTTTTTATGCTGAAATCCTTAGGGATATCACCAGCGCCATTCCACAGTATTTGTCAACTGCTGATAATCCCATCGAGGGATTGCAACCCGGTTGGGTAAGCGAAAGGGTAAACACCTCTGACTGGCTGGAAGGCATTGGCGAAATTATGCATGGCTCCACATGGGCTGAAACAGCCCTGATGCTCACCATTACCGAAATACCAGGCATTTACATTGATGTAGTAAAGAAATTGGCTTTTAGTTTCGATCAGGTGAAAATCCTGAACCTGGAAACAAGAAAGAACGGGATACTTATTCAAGTACACAACCCTACAGCTTATGCGGCAGACTTTAACATTATGGCAGATTATAGCCCAGATCAAAAGCTGGTAAAAAATGCGGAGAATTATAAAATTGTTCGTTTAATGCCGGGTGAAACAAAAAACGTTTCGTTTCCATTGACCCAAAAAAAATAGCAAGAGCATCGTTAGAGGAAGTGAAATTATGATATTTTTCAGGGTCAGCATTTAGGATTACGAGAAGTTATTGGATTCGAAGCTTGTTTAATCATACTTGTTTCTCATCACTGCTTCAAGTGCAAGCTTTATTAGCCGTAAGTCCGAATGCCCATACAAAAGCGGCACAAACTATAGTAATATGCTGGCGATTACCAAGAAAAATGACAGATGGCGGTAATTAGCGACCCCATAAGAATTCCTGCCAACTGCCGCGTTGAAGATCAATAGCAAAAGCTAATATGACCTTTTTTAGGTATGATGCGCTACAAACCTAAAGTCTGTACGCTACTTTGCTATGATTCAAAAAACAAGAAATGGATTATTCACAGGTTGAATGGTGCTTATGGTTGATTGCATGTTTAATTTTCAAATTAAATACAAAAAGGGGCGAAAGCCCCTTTTTTTGCTGTGAACGGTTAGTCTAATATGACACCGTTTTATCTTTGTGTTTGATGATCTGCCTTCTCAAGGCCTCTACCGCCTGGTCAGAGGCTGCTTCAAAAGATTTCGCCCTTTCTTTCACAAAAAGCTGGTTTTTAGGAATGTTTAATTTAATTTCAATTATTTTGTTCTCCATATTGTCGTCTTTATCCAGTCGCATAAAGACCTCTCCGTCAATAATCCTATCGAAAAAAGTGTCTAGTTTATCCGCTTTTTTTTGAATAAACTGAATCAATTTCTGATCTGCGTCAAATCGGATAGAATGCATTTGTAGCTTCATAATACACTGTTTTTAAAATTGAAAATAATTAAGCTTTAGGATGCGCCTGGTCAAACACCTTTTTCAGTTTGCCAAGCGAATTGTGCGTGTACACTTGCGTCGCGGCAAGGCTTTGATGTCCTAAGAGGTCTTTGACCGCATTGAGGTCAGCTCCTCTCTCTAATAAATGTGTTGCATATGTATGTCTTAAAATGTGGGGACTTTTTTTATCTACTGATGCTGCCTGTAGGGTCTTCTTCACAATCCGGTTTATCATCATTGCATAGCTCTGCTCTCCTTTGTTTGTAACGATCAAGTATGGGTTTCCGTTACCAATGGCATCCTGATTTTTTATAAAAATGTAATTTTGGATAAGGTTCGCCAACGTCCTGGAAATAGGTATAAGACGTTCTTTATTTCGTTTGCCCAGCACTTTGAGTGTGGTAGTGGTCAGGTCAATGTCGCTGATTTTTAACGAGATCAATTCGGACAGGCGCATACCGGTACCATATAATATTTCCACCACCAGTAAGTCTCTGCATTGCGCAAATGCGTGTACCTCAAGGGGCTGATCCAACACCTGATTCAAGTCTCCTTCGCGCACAAAATGGGGCAGAGATTTTTTGGTTTTCAGATTTGTCAGCCTGGCGGTGGGATTTTTTGCTATTTCACCCTTTTTCTGAAGGAACTTATAAAAAGATCGAAGAGAAACCAGTTTGCGGTTTATGGAATTTTCGGACAAGCTACTTTGTGAAAGCGATATGATCCAATCTCGGATGATGGCATGGTTTGCTTCAGCTATTGCAGTCTCAGGATATTGGGCAATTAAAAAATGCTGAAATTGGTCTAAATCGGTTTTATAAGAAAGTATAGTATGGTGGCTGTATCGCTTTTCGTACTGTAGGTATTTTAAAAACAAATCGGTCATGTTAGTGAAACTTGGTCGTAATCGCCAAGTTTACTAAACATAGGTAAAAGAATTTGAAATACTAAATAATTCTAATAATTATCTTTGGCATACATTTTTTCTTTGTATGCGGCTTTTATTTTTTCAGCTCTCTTGGTTACAGAAGGTTTTTCGTAGAAATTTCTTCCGCGGATTTCCTTCAATATGCCAGTCTTTTCAAATTTCTTTTTGAAGCGCTTCAGGGCCTTGTCTATAGATTCGTTTTCTTTTACGTTGATAATAATCATTTAGTATAATTTTTCAGTTTCGAAAATCGGAGCGCAAATATAGAATTTATTTTAAATAGCAACAAGCGCTGTTGGCATATTTGTGAATCAGTGTTTCCTGATTTCTTCATATTCCACTTGTCATAGCATATATCCATCGCTCAGTTCCCTTTTGTCTTTGGCTCTTTTATGGCACGGAAGTAAATCCGTGCCAGTGGGGGGGCTGAGGCTATCGGACAAGATATTCTTGTATTCCACCCTCGTGAACAAATCCAGCCAATAAACCATCGCAAATGTGTTGAAATGTAGCTTGTCCTGATCCCTGACTTTATATTTTTCGCTCATATTCTTCGTTTTATTTGGACCTTTTTATGACACGGAAGTAAATCCGCGCCAGTGGGGGGCCAGTGTGCGCTGGGCTAAATTTTATCCAGGAGTTCGATAAATTCTTCAGGGGTAATTTCGATCTGTCTCAGTATTGACCTGGTTAATGATCTGCCAATGTTTCTGCCTATGTGGTGGGGAAGTGTGGTATAACGCCCATCAGGGTGACGATAAAATACGTGACTTCCTTTCTGTCTCTTAATCTCAAAACCCAAGTACAAAAGCAATTTCTCAAAAGTCTTGGCATCTACTAATGGCAGTTTACTCATACGGTCACTGAGATTTGCTGGAAGCCAATAAATTCAGATAAGTTTTCTAACTCATCAGGGCTCAATTCCTCTAAACAAAGTTCTATTACTTCCTTTAAATTGCCCTGTAGCTCATCCAATGTTTCTGCCTGAGTATAGGCTCCAGGAAGGTTTGAAACCATACCAACATACAAGCCTGTTTCCTTATCTTTCTCTATTTGCGCCGTAAAATTATAGTGCGTTTTCATTTGATTCATATTTGATACTTTAAAGTTAACGGTTTAATATAACAAAATGATTTATCCCAATGGAACAACTTCGCCAAGGCTTCGTTAGCCCAAAGGATGGTGTTTAATCACCGCCGATTTTAACTCGTCCAGGCCGGTTTGTAGGCAGCGCTCCTTAGGAGTGGCCGTAGAAACGGACCTGGGTAGAGCCCTTACTGGCGCGGATTTACTTCCGTGCCTATCGATCAATTTTGCTACATCCATCATTCAACGAACATTATATCCATTAGCCCCTTCCTGCCCACATAGTCGGGGGCACTGGAGTACAGATAATCCTGTGGACCATCTACCCATCCCTCCTTTACCGGGTTTTCATGCAGATAGTCGAGCCGCTGCTCCATCATTTCATCAACGGTCGGAAATGTGTTGAAATGCAACTTGTCCTGATCCCTGACTTTATATTTTTCGCTCATATTTTTCGTTTTCTTTGGCCTTTTTATGGCACGGTTTTTAAGCAACCCATTCCTTATTTGCAAGATAACAGATAAATGCTCTTGTAAAACTTCCAGCACCACAAAAAGGATCAATCATCCTTCTTTAATTCCATTTCCATTTTTCTAAAGTTGAGTTTCATATCAACTTTGCCTTTATGCTTAAGGCTAATAAACAGGGCAGCCAATAGCCCCATGATTCCCAGAAGGACACTAATCAGTAAAATCATAAGTATTGTCGTTATAGTTTCCAATATTTCTTAACACATCGTTTTTCAAGCTACTAAGGGCCTTTTAAAAGAAAAAGGACAGATTTAGCACCTAAGCTAATTCACCATTCAATAGCATTTTATGACAGTATAATTTGATGTGTTTGTTTTGGGTTCTTTTAAAACCCGGTGGGCGTTTGCAAGTTACGAGTATCGATTCAGATTATCACAAAAAAACCACCCTATTGGGGGCATCCACAGAGCAACAATAACTCCTGTACATCTACCAAGCGCATTTTGATCAAGACCTATTATTCTAGCACCTATTTAACCATAAGCAAGTGAGTCTTCCCACATCATCAAAGCCACTCCCAAGGCCGCTTCTGTGGCTTTGATGGCTAGCGCTGGCTGTTCCGCACAAAAACCAAAGCTATATTTACATAACATGATCTTATATAAGCTTTGCGCCCATTATCGGTATCGCACAAAGGCCAATGCCATTACAAAGTTATATAAGCACATTATGTAAAATAGCCGCGCTGATCAACTCACATTGCAACGCTTCTTTACCAAACCCGCCAGGCTCGTCCAGGCCTGCCCTTCGTTCCATTCGATTCCGAAAACGCTCAAAGCTCCCCAAAGGATTAAAGCTATGCCATCACTCAAGCCCTACCCTGACAGCTTTAACGCCAACGTTTCGGAACCATTTCACCCACCATAATTTCTTATAAGGAAGAAAAAAGCAATCAACATCATTTTGAAGGTTAAAACAGGATGGTCGTGTGCTGGCCTTGTGGGGGTTTTAAGCTTTAAAAGGATGATCCAACCGAACTAACCATTTATTTCGGGCTTTAGCGTTGACAGAGGGCGGAAGGATGCAGGGATATTAATATGAACTTAAAAGCCATCTTTTTTCAGTGGTTTTTTTACTGGATTTCTGAGGCATTTCGGATCGCTAAAACGTTTCCACTATCCAAAGCCTCTCTGCGAGCCGCTGCGAGTTGAGGCCACAGCCTGACAGGAAAAAGGTGAGTTTCGAACCTGACTGGCAGTGAGCTCCGGTAGTCATACCATTGAAAAAACCCCGCCACTGCGGGCAGGCATCAAAAATCCATGACTATCGGTGCGGTCTGTGGCCGATTCGCAGGCGAGCCAAAACACAGGCAGCGGTTGGATGTGTTGCGGCTGATCGGAATGGAGCTTTAGCGGAATGAAGGGAAGCGGCATAAGCAGACAAAAGAGCTGCCATGAGGAATGACCGAGGAGCGCAAGAACCATGACAAGCTCGGAGCTTTAGCGGAGACCGGAGGCAGTGCAGCTTATTTTTTTACCATTAAAGACCAACAATTAAAAAATGTGCTGTGCTGGCTTGGCGTGGTTCTTTGCCGACGAGAGAATAACGAATACCACTTTTCCTAAGTGCATGCCGAAGGATGCAAGGTCTGTGCGGTGGGTTTTGAGGGTTGGTCGTGTGGTTTTGGATTATTTACAATTCCACACTGATGTTCAATTTTCCACCTAACCCAGTTTCGATGATTTTACGCAATGTCGATATTCTCACGTCGCTTGAAGCCCGTTCGATTTTAGATATGTAAGTCCGCTTTACATTCAGCTTTTCCGCTAACTGCTGCTGGGTTAAATGAGCTTTTTTCCTTGATTCTTTCACCAATTCTGCAACCATGTAGGCTTCAGCTCTTTGCTCAAAACCTTCCCTGCTTTTACTGCCTTTTTCACCGTATTTCTGGTCAAAAAGATCATTTATCGTTTTTGGATTCTTTATCATCGTAATAATCCTTTCTTAGTTTTTTAGCTCGTTCTATTTCTTTTCTTGGTGTCTTCTGTGTTTTCTTCTGAAAACCATGCAGCAATACCACCAGCTTATTGTCATCGAAGAAGGTAAATACCCGGTAGATGTTGCTACCCACTTCGATTCTTATTTCATAAATCCCATCCTCAAGATGCTTAAAGAACTTGGTTGGGATCCTCTGAACAGATATTACAATCTGTAAGACATAGTCTATTTGTCCTTTACATTCTGTTTCAATGGATTATAAAAATCCCAGAAGTAATTTTTATATGGCTCGAGTATCCTCATATGTATATCGCAAAAGTAACTAAATAGTTTCTTTTTTCTGTAAATTATTCCAAAGAATGATATTTCATAATTGCTCAACCAATCGGATGGAACCGGGCAATTTCTTCCTGCAAATCATCCTGGTCATTGGCCAGGTACGCTTCTGTCGAACTTAAAAAAACGGTGCCCAGCCATGTACTGGGTTTGTCGCAGGATATGGATTTTCAGCCAGTGGGTAATCACACTCGTCCTGATATAGTTAAAGTTCAATAACTTGCTATTCATTGCA
>JAAUQL010000133.1 GCA_012033595.1 Cyclobacteriaceae bacterium
CGGCTTCCAGTGTGGACTGGGCCAGGCCAGGGCCTGCCAAAAAAAACAAATGCTAATAAAAGAGTAGAAAAAATTGCTTTGTTCTTCATAGTAATAAGGAATAAAGGTGGATTTAAAATATTTTTCAAAGCAAAAAAGACCGGCGAAACATAGAACAGATTCGCCGGCAATGAGATCATAAGAAGGGATGACTATCTCGTCCTCTTAAAATTTATCCCTTCGCCAAACCTAAACCTGGCAATCGCCCCAATGTTGTTGCCTTGAAAGCCTATATCGTTGGTGAAAATTACACCAGGCCTCCAGTCCAGACCCACAGTGAGCGGAAAATCAAAGGTATATTCAGCGCCAAAATTGCCCGCAACACCAATATTGAAATCATCTCCAAAGTACATTTCCGGTCCGACTCCAGGATAGAATTTCAGGCCAGTAGGGCCACCTTCAAGAGCAAACATCCAATCGAAATATGCACCCAAACCAAAATTGTCATTGTGATAGCGATGATCATAATCAAAATCGGAAAGGAAATAGGTGGCCAAATGGAGCCTGGGAGCTGCCGAAAGCGGAATGGTGACATCGAATCCAAAATTCTCACCTGCTCTCAGGCCTGCTTCCCAATTAGATTGTGCATGGCTTTCGATGCTCATCAATCCCATCAAAACGACCGGAACAAGCATCATTTTAACTATTAAATTACTTTTTCTCATGATTATACTTTTCGGTTGATAATAAACTTAATTGGCTGCAATATTAGTAAAAGTAAACATATCTGCCGTCAGTTTTATTAGGCATTTTAGTCCTAAAACCCGGAAATTTTGTTGGCAAAGTGAATGAATGGTAAAACAGCAGGCACAAATACTTAAGACACAGCCAGCTTGCCATTCGAGAAGGTCAACTATACAAAAAGCTCCATGTCAAACACTTAAGATGTGCTGGCAAAATATTCGGCTGACACAGGTAACAATTTGAATAATAGATTGTTAATACACAGAAAAAATCTGATAACGCCGGGATATGACTAGCATTTACATCACCTCCAGGCCGCTCAATTTCCATTGCCAAAGGCTAAGACCAAGATTAAATTATTGCACTTACCTGACGTGATGGCAGCCAGGCCAGACACGATTTAGATCGGATAACATCATTTCAAACCCGGCCATATCATATTTATGAATTTTATTCTATTATTTTGCATTTTAATTAAATCAGGTAAAGGTGGCAGAGAATATTGTTGCAGGCATTATTAATAATATCGGGACGCACGGAGACGAAGAAGCGGTAAGATTTAAACACAACCATTCCACTGAATGGCACAGCTACAGTTGGGCAGAATTCTCTAATTTGGTGAAACTCGCTTCAAAGGCGCTACTGGCGTTGGACGTAAAGCATCAGGAAAATATCGCCATTTTTTCGCAGAACAAGGTAGAATGGTCTATTGCTGACCTGGGCATTATGGGCCTGGGTGCAGTATGTGTGCCCATCTATGCCACCAATACCAGCGAACAGGCCAGGTATATATTAGATGAAGCGCAGATCAGGTTTGTGTTTGTTGGAGATCAGGAACAGTACGACAAAGCACTTGAATTGTATGCTGATAGTGCCAGCACCATAGAAAAAATCATTGTATTTGAAAAGTCAGTCACTATAAAGAATGAGGCATCAATTTATTTTTATGATTTTCTGAATCTGGGTAAAAATATAGAAGATGGCACGCTGGAGGTTCGCAGCGGCACCGTGATGCCTGGTGACCTGGCCACCATCATCTATACTTCCGGCACTACCGGCGAGCCCAAAGGGGTGATGCTTACCCACGAAAATTTCGATGAAATATTCAAAATACATGATATGCGACTGCATGTATCCAGGCAAGACCACTCATTGAGTTTTTTGCCTTTGAGCCATGTATTCGAAAGGTGTTGGTCACTATATGTGTTTCATAAAGGTATAAAAAACACCTACCTGAACGATCCGAAAAAGATACTCGAAACCCTGGGCGAAGAGCAGCCAACCCTGATGTGCTCTGTGCCCCGTCTATACCAAAAGGCATATCATACCATATTGGCCAAAGCAGAAGTAGGCTCGGCCATCAAGCGCGCGCTGTTTCGTAAGGCCATTCAAACGGGCAGACAAAGAGCAAACCTGATGCGTGAAGGCAGGCCGGTACCAGCAACACTCACCTGGAAGTATGGATTTTTCGATGCTTTGATTTTCAAAAAAATTCGTAAAGCATTTGGCGGCAAGTTGCGGATGATGCCCTGTGCAGGTGCTCCCCTTTCGGCCGAAATCACCGAATTTTTCCATGCTGTCGGAATGCCACTATTGATAGGCTATGGCCTCACCGAAACCACCGCCACTGTTACTGTATTTCCTGAAACAGGTTTTAAATTCGGTACCGTAGGTGTGCCGATGCCAGGACTGGATGTGCGCATTGGTGAAGATGATGAAATACTCGTAAAGGGCAAGACCATCATGAAAGGATACTACAAAAAACCGCAGGAAACCGCCAAGGTTTTTCAGGATGGTTGGTTTAAGACCGGCGACGCAGGCACCATCGATGAAGATGGCCATCTCACCATCACAGACCGCATCAAAGACCTGATGAAAACATCAGGAGGAAAATATGTGGCTCCACAGCAGATAGAATCGATTTTGACCAATGACAATTTTATCGAAAATGCCATCCTGATCGGAGACGACAAACCATACATCTCGGCCTTGTTGGTTCCCAATATTGAGGCGCTCAAAGAATATGCGCTTTCGCTAAACATTAAATATCAGAATATAGAGGATTTGTTAAAAAAATCGCATATCCGGGAATTTTATGAGCAAAAGCTGGAGCAATTGCAATCTAGTCTGGCAAGTTTCGAAAAAGTAAAAAAATTCAGATTGCTGTCTCACGATTTCAGCATGCACCTTGGCGAACTCACCCCCACGCTCAAAATCAGGCGCCAAACCATTATCAAACATTTTAAATCGCTGATAGATGAGATGTATACATTTAGACCCGGCCAAAATAAGTCCGGGGTTTAGACGTGTATTTTTAAAAAGATGTCATTTCAGCTTACGGCCAGGGTATTGACAAGCAATCGAATATATGCATGATCCTGAAGCCCTAAAGCGGAAACCGACCGTACCGCCATGAACTTCCATATCTGAGATAATGCAATTGCCACCAGCCTTGCCGTCACTCCGACCGTTCGTTTTTAACTGTGGTCGAATGCCCCCCTACTTCTTTCCAGATGAATGAATACCCCTCCTATGGCGCCAACAGAACATTGTAGCGCTGAAAGGGAACCATTATGATTTTGAATCCGCAAATTGATATGTACTTTTAAGCATTCTTAATAAACAATTCGCACATATGAGATTTTTTTCGATATGCATGGTATTAGTGGCAGTGGGTATGATGTACTGCAATCCTAAAGCTGAAAATCAGCAAGCCGGGTCACAAACTGCTGTGGCAGATAGCACCACCCAGGCCATTGTGAAGTCTTACGTGCCCACGAGGTTTATCACCAAAGGGCCAAAACACCATTGGTTTGGATACTACGACAAACTAGAGTTTGACCCATCGGGCAGGTACATACTGGCCAATGAGATCGGTTTTGAAGGCCGATCTCCCAACGAAACAGATGAACTAACTGTGGGCATGGTAGATATTGAAGATGGAGACAAATGGATACCATTGGGTACCAGCAAAGCCTGGGGCTGGCAACAGGGCTGCATGTTGCAATTTTTGCCAAACTCAAAAAATGAAGTGATTTGGAACGACCGCGAGGAGGATAGATTTGTAAGCCATATCGTGAACATAGAAACCATGGAAAAAAGAACACTTCCATTTGCCATTTATGCCCTGAGTCCCGATGGCGTTCATGCCATTACCACAGATTTTGAAAGAATCAATAACCTTCGACGCGGATATGGATATGCCGGTATCGAAGATCCCAATGCCGATGAAATCGCTCCCAACGATGCGGGCATTTATCTGTGCAACCTCCAGACAGGCGAAAAGAAACTCATCATTCGCTCGCGCAAATGATGGATGCCAAGCTGCCCGACACTGAGGGCAAATTTGCTGAGTATAGTAGCAACATGCACTGGTTCAACCACTTGTTGTTCAACACCGATGGCACCCGTTTCATTTTCCTGCACCGCTGGAAGACGCCTGATAATAAAGAAGTTGGGGGATTTGGTACCCTAATGTATACTTCAGACCTGGCCGGCAAAGACATTAGATTGGTAGATGTCTCAGGATATACCTCACATTTTGTCTGGCGAGACCCGGAGCACATCATGGCCTGGACGCGTATTGCCCCCACCGGAGATGGCTTTTACCTCTTCAAAGACGAAGAAGGAGGTACCCCCCAGTTAGAAGGAGAGGGAATAATGACCCGTAATGGCCACAATACTTATTTGACTATTGATTACCCGGACTGGATATTGAATGATGAATACCCAAATCCGGATCGCGTGCAGCAAGTTTATCTCTACCATGTACCTTCGAAAAAACGCATACCTATAGGAGATTTTTACCTCGATCCCAAATACAAGGGCGAGTGGCGCGTAGATACCCATCCGAGGTCTGGCCATGATGGCACCAAGGTAGTGGTCGATTGCCCAAACGGCGATCAGGGAAGACAATTGGTGCTTATGGATATATCCGGCATCGTAAAAAAATAAAGCCTCAGGCGGCGAATGTCGGGGGCTAAGTGATAATCGCTTCATCATGCCCCGGAAAACGACCTATTTTTAAACAAACGCCAACCCGGGGAATGTATGTTTCTTAGCAACACCTATCGATATCCACATATTATTGCGCTATGTAAATGAAAAGATCTCAGATCAATAAAGCAGTTAGAAATGCCACCCGGTTTTTTGAGGACAATGGATGGACACTTCCCCCAAACCCACAATGGGATGTGACTGATTTTGGACTCGGTGATTTTGAAAAGTTAGGATTGGTACTGGTGAACCTTACTGAAGAACCGGAATATTGCGAGAAACTGATGTACGCCCATAAAGGTCAGACTACTCCGGCGCATACACATAAAAAGAAAAAAGAAGATATTATATGCCGGGCGGGCACTTTGGCTATACAGGTATGGAATGGCGCATCAGGATCGTCAGAAGTCTTAAGCATTACACTCAAGGTAAATGGTAAAGCCACCAATTTTGAATCTGCCGATATCATACGCTTGCAAAGTGGTGAGCGGTTAACGCTGACACCGGGAGTTTACCATGAATTTTATCCAGAGAGCGATGAATGCATCATTGGCGAAGTTTCTACTGCCAATGATGATCTCCATGACAATTTCTTTGTAAATACAGAAGTTGGCAGGTTTTCGCAAGTGGAGGAAGATGAAGCACCACTGGTAAAACTGGTAAGTGACTGACCCCACCACACACTATCCGGTGACCGCTACCAAAATATACCAGTGTCCGGCAACAACTATAGCATGCAGATTCCATTTGATCTGTTAAAATTGTATTTTGTGTTTTTTAAAATATGCCCGCGCGGGTCAGCCTATTGGCGGCCTTTTTCCAGGGCAATACCCTTACTATGAAGAAAGTTTGGATAAGTACCACCTTGTTTTTCCTGGTCATTTTTGGTGCCTGGTACCTGGTCATTCACCTGGGGCAAGAATTCATCGAACGCCATCGACAAGCTGAAAAAACCTTGACCCCGATAGCTCCGGGCAAAAACCACCCACAGTATTGGTCGATGAATGGCGAAGATATCATGCTACTGGGAGGCTCGGTAGAAGACAATCTCTTCCAGATAGACGGTGTAGAGGAACATCTGGATCTGCTGCAATCTGCAGGAGGAAATTATGTGCGCAACACCATGTCGAGCCGCGACGATGGCAACCTGTGGCCCTTTGCTCAAAATGAGGACGGCCTTTACGACCTCAATCGATGGAACGAAGCCTATTGGTCTCGATTCGACCATTTCCTGAAAGCCTGCTCTATCCGCGATATTGTGGTGCAAATAGAACTTTGGGCTACTTTCGATTTTTATGGCGAACCCTGGGCGGTCAACCCTTTCAATCCTAAAAACAATGTAAATTACACATCGGACAGGGTGCATCTGCGGAGCGAAATAAACAGCCACCCGGTCATGACGGAAAATGATTTTTTCAGATCGGTACCCAGCCAGCATTGCAATCTGAAACTGCTGGAATATCAGCAATTGTTTATGGACAAATTGCTATCCTATTCCCTAGCCTATGGCAATGTATTGTACTGTATTGACAACGAGACCTCGGTCACGGCCGAATGGGCAACATTCTGGGCCCGGTACATAAAGGCAGTGGCCATCGAACACAACAAAGAAATCTATGTTACCGAAATGTGGGATCCCTGGAATCTGGATCACATTATTCATCGTGAAACTACCGACCATCCGGAATTGTACGATTTTGTCGATATTTCTCAAAACAACCACAACACCGGCGATGTTCACTGGAACAACGGGCTCAGCATGATAAAGCGCTTAACTTCACGCGGAATGCTGAGACCCGTAAACAATGTGAAAGTATATGGCAATGACGGCGGGAAACATCAAACCACCCAAAACAGTATCGACGCCTACGTGCGCAACGTGCTGCTGGGCGCGGCTTCCTCACGGTTTCACAGGCCACCTACAGGTCAGGGGCTCAACCTCACGGCGCAGCGAATTATTAGTAGTATGCGCATGGTATCAGGAAAAGATGGCTTTTACGATGCTGTGCCACACAACCAACTGCTGGAGATGCGCGAAGCAGATGAAGCATATTGCAGGGCTGTCGCAGGCAAGATGTATTTGGTTTATTTCCCGCAAGGGGGCGAAGTATCGCTTCAGGTGCTTCGTGCGCCTGCAGGACTGCAAGTAGAATGGCTGGACATAAAAAAAGCGGCATGGGATGTCGCAAACAATGTGAAAGTAGAAAATAAAAAAGTGGTTTTAAAAACGCCGACCAGCGATAGCTGGCTGGCCTACATCAAAATTAATTAATGTCATGTTTACACAATCTGATATAGAACAAATAGCAGCGAGAGGATCTGTTTTGGAAACAGTGAATCGTCAAATCGAAAACTTCAAAAAGGGATTTCCATTCCTGAATTTGCAAAAAGCGGCGACTCCGGGCGATGGAATACTGGTATTGGAGTCCAAGGAAGCAACAGATATGATCGGCCTCTACGAACAAAACAGTGCGCAAATGAAAATAGTGAAATTTGTGCCTGCTTCAGGGGCTGCCAGCAGAATGTTTAAGCTATTGTACGAATTTTTGGACATTGCCAATGACAAGGCCAAAGTGGAGGCGGCTTTTCAAAAATCCGATCACCTGCAATCTATCCGTACATTTTTTGAGCGTATCCATGATTTTGCTTTCGCAAACACCCTCAACGAGCAATTGCGCCAACAAGGCAAATCGATTGATGAATGCCTTGCCAAAAAAGATTACGCATCGATATTGAATACCTTGCTTCAGAAAGATGGCCTGGGGTATGGCGATGCCCCCAAAGGATTGCTCGAATTTCACAAATATGATGCTGGTAGCCGCACCCCCGCCGAAGAGCATATGGTGGAAGGGGCGCTTTACGCACGGTCGGCAGGCGATAATGTGCATATCCACTTTACGGTGTCCCCTGAGCATAAGGCCCATTTCGAGGCACATGTCCATGACAAAACCCGGGCTTTGGAAGAAAAATTCGGTGTTAAATATCATGTTAGCTTTTCTGAGCAGAAGTCATATACCGATACCATTGCGGTAGATTTGTACAATGAACCCTTCAGAGAGGCCAATGGCGACTTGCTCTTTCGTCCGGCGGGTCACGGAGCCCTCATTGCCAACCTCAACGACCTGGAAGCTGATATGGTTTTTATAAAAAACATCGACAACGTAGTGCCAGATAAACTGAAAGACCAGACGGTGGAATACAAAAAAATACTCGCCGGCAGCCTTTTGCACTTCCAAAAGAAAATATTCGCTTATTTGGAACGCCTGGATGCGGGCGTCAATGCAGAACAGATCAGTGAGATGATGGCCTTTCTCAACGACCATCTGCATACCAAACACACCCCAAAATTTGACCATGTCAATGATACCGCTGAATTTTTGCGATCTAAATTTGACAGACCAATCCGCGTATGTGGCATCGTAAAAAATGAAGGCGAACCAGGCGGAGGGCCTTTTTACGCTTACAACCAAGACGGCACCCAATCGCTGCAAATCGCCGAAACATCGCAAATCGATTTTGAAGATGCCTTTCAGAAAAATATCGCCAATGCCGCCACACATTTTAATCCTACCGACCTGGTTTGTGCTGTGCGCAACTACAAGGGTCAGAAGTTTGACCTCACCAAATTCATAGATGCCAGTACCGGCTTTATTTCCAAAAAATCTAAAGATGGCCGCGATCTAAAAGCCCAGGAATTACCTGGATTGTGGAATGGCTCTATGTCTGATTGGAACACTTTTTTTGTGGAAGTGCCTACAGGAACTTTTAACCCGGTAAAGACTGTAAATGACCTGCTCCGGCCCAGCCACCAATAAGCCGGTCCACCAAATCATTATCGATGGATGCCCGGTCGGAAAGTTACTTTACCTCCATCTCCCATAAGTCGGTTCTAAATGAACTGGCTGGTAGCCCCGCTTTGTTGAAAAGTGTGGGAGTGGCAGTATTGCTAAAAGCATAACGTACCGCAACCGGGTTTTTCACGGCTTTGGCATAGACGAGTACCGTATTGCCATCAATTTTAGCCTGGGCATCTACAAATTTTCGATCTTCACCAGCAATCTCAAAATGAGTTAATGTACCCTCCCGGGCTACCAGGCCATTTGCGGCATGGTGAAAGCTGATACGGATCTTGCTTTTTTCGATTTTCATCTCTTTGTACAATGGCCCCGAATAGACAATTGAATCTATTCCGTAGGTCTTGTTGAGCGCCCAGCTTGCCAATCGCCTTCCCACATCTATCTTGTTTCGTGGGTGGATGTCATTGACGTTGCCGATATCGCTAACTACCACCATGCCTGTGTTGGGGATTGACAAACTTTTGAGTTGGGCTTCTCTGATCAGAGCGCCTTCGTAGTCTCTGCCATAAGTAAATGGCGCGATTTGCACATAATAAAAGGGAAACTCCCGGTCCCACTCCTTTCGCCAATTTGCGATCATAGTTGCAAAAAGTTCAGCATAAGTTTCGTAGTTGGCAGTGTTGCTTTCCCCCTGGTACCAAATGACTCCGGCCATTCGGTATGGGATGAGTGGAGCCAGCATGGCATTGTACACCACACCAGGTTTTACCGGACACCAGGGCACTTCCTTGAGTTTGGCGGCAGCAAGATGAAGTCTTTCGTTTTCAGAGATCACTTCAGGATTGGTCCAAGCCTCGGCCGGGGTGCCACCCCAACTCGTATTGATTAGACCAATGGGAACATTCAAATGCTCTTGCAAACGCTGGCCAAAAAAATACGCCACAGCGCTAAAATCGATCATGGTCTCCGGTGTGCAGCGTGCCCACTGACCCGCACAATCGAGTTGCCGGCTATCGGCAGATTGCTGGTTGACCTGGAATAATCTGATGGCCGGATTGGAGGCTTTAAAGATTTCTTCGGTTCCGCTTTCTATCCCTGCTCTGGCCGACCATTCCATGTTGGATTGACCCGAACATACCCATACTTCACCTATCAGCACATCATCGATGACTATAGTATTGTTTCCGACAATGGTGATGCGGTATGGTCCGCCAGCCTTAGGGGTAGTGAGGTCCACCTGCCACCTGGCCTTGTTGTCGGCGGTGGTTTCGTATCGTTTTCCATCCCAACTGGTAATCACCAGCAGTTCTTCCATGGGTTTGGCCCAACCCCACATTGGCGCATCACTTTGCTGCTGTAGCACCATGTGATCGGCAAAAATGGAAGGAAGGACAACTTTGGCCTGAAGGCCGGTAAGCACTAGTATGGGAAAAAAGAGGGATAGGAAGATCTTTTTCATATAGATGGTTAATAACAATTACTTGTTCAAAAATACGACTTTTCGATTAAGATGAGATGGCGCTCTTATGCTGAATACCGCAATTTGTAGCGGGTGGGTCATCTGATGTAACTTTGCGAGAAACTAAATAAGCGGGAAATTGGAAACGCAAGCGAAGAGGCGATTAAAAAAAAAGCGCCGGACATCTAATCTGCCCGGCGCTTTCAGTATCCTCACATGATCTTAATTTCCCCTATGCTCTTTCCATCGCTTCAGCCACATCTTCCTGATGCGCATTTCCATGGTAAATTGCTCTTCTTCGCCATCTACTATTTTAGTAGCCAGGTTGTCGCAAGTGCCATCGCCAAAGTTGATCGAATACGCATAATCACCTACTGTAGCTTCGATTAGTCCTTTGGTCACCCAGAAGCAATCCCGCGAAACAATAAGCGGCTCAATAATCTCTTTTGTATAAACGAATCCTCCTGAAGTTTCTCCACTTACCACACCGGTGACTTCAAAAACATTGTCCTTACGGTCTTCGGTATCCTGACCTGCTATGATGGTGCGGATGCGGTTGGCTTCACGTGTAATTACTTTGCCTTCAGCGGTGGTAAGTTTTCCACCAACCAACATGATGCTATACTGGCCGTTGCCATTGTACGTAATGGTTTTTGTGCCTTCGATCAGGTTACCATTGACCATGAATTGGTCAAAAGTGACAATACGCTGCGAACCTGCTACCGAAGGCTGTCCCGTGAGCGTGATGATAATTTTTCCACTTTTCACCACACCAAATTAGAGGTACATGAGCCGTCGTACTCGATGGTGATCACCTTGGGAAA
>JAAUQL010000134.1 GCA_012033595.1 Cyclobacteriaceae bacterium
GTGTTACTTTAGAAAAAAATTGAGGAGCATTGGAGACAAGGTAAAGCTCCAAATGAATTATAATTGGATATAAAAAAGCCGCTTTATTCAGCGGCTTTTTTTTTTGACTATCTATTTAAAGGTTATCGAGTTCTGGTTGATAGCTGAGCAATAATCTACTTCGACCAGATGAATGCCATAATTTTAAGAATGCACATATTTGAACCGGTCAAAGCATTTTATTTCAAATTTCATGACTTCATCTTTTGGATTAAGCACCTCAAAAATGAAATCCTGGCTCCAATATAAGGAAACAATGATGTCTCCTTTCACCAGTCGATGAATCAATATTGCGGTTTTTTGTAAATAATCCATCTGGTTTTTTGGAGCTAACTGGCTAAACGCTGATGTTGTCATATCCCTGCTGTTTTTAAAACTTGCTTAATATTTCACGCTGTATCATCAGTCAGATGAAAAGTGTAGAGGTATATACGAAAACATAAAATAAAGTAAACTGCCATTCACATAAAGTGTAACCAGACCCGATCCTTTTTGATGTAAGGATTTCGTCTTGAAGGAGTAATCCAAATTTCCCGTAAGGGAAAATCAGGTGATGATTGAAACGCTAAGAACAGGGGTTGTTTTTTTTAACTTGCGATAAAAGTGTACATGCAAGCGGGCAAAAAATACACTGTAATTATATCCCCATAATATCACTTTGCCACTATCTTTTTAGCAAATTTGCATGACATTAAAAAACTCAATATTTACCTAAAATAAGTGCTAATGCCAGGCCGAACAATTAAATCCATTGGAGTAATGACCAGCGGGGGCGATGCTCCCGGAATGAATGCCGCTGTAAGGGCGGTGGTGAAAACCGCCTTGTATCATGGAATTGACGTTTTTGCTTTTTACCAGGGCTACCAGGGTATGGTGGAAGGTGGCGATATGATAAAAAAAATGAGCTGGGACGACGTGGGTGGTATCTTGCACAAGGGGGGCACCATTATTGGCACGGCCAGATCAAAGGAATTTAGGGAGCGAAATGGCCGCCTCAGGGCGGCAAAAAACCTGGTTGACAGGCAAATCGATAACCTGGTGGTGATTGGTGGCGACGGCAGTCTGACAGGAGCCAATATTTTTAGGGAAGAATGGACTTCACTACTCGAAGAGCTCGCCGGGTCGGGACAGATTGACCGGGAAATAGTATCGAAATATCCTAAGCTCAATATTGTTGGTCTGGTGGGATCTATCGACAACGACCTGTCGGGCACGGATATGACTATAGGTGCCGACACTGCTTTGCGTCGCATTGCGGAGGCGTTGGATGCCATAAGCAGTACGGCGGCCAGCCACCAGCGCACCTTTGTGGTGGAGGTGATGGGCCGCAACTGTGGTTACCTTGCCTTGATGAGTGCGTTGTCTTCAGGAGCAGATTATGTGCTTATCCCGGAGCGTCCCCCACAGGTGGAGGATTGGGCGCAGGAGCTTTGCGACAAAATCGTTGCCAATAAAAAAGCCGGTAAGGGCAAGAGTTTGATTATAGTGGCAGAAGGTGCCAAAGACAAATATGGCAACCTCATCAGGAGCTTTCAGGTGGTAGAAGAGCTCAAAAATCGGATAGAAGAAGATGCCAGGCTCACCATACTGGGGCATGTGCAGCGTGGGGGGTCTCCTACGGCATTCGACAGATACACCAGTACTGTACTGGGATACGCTGCGGTGAAGCAGTTGATCGACGGTGCGAATGAGGAGTCGCAAATCATTGGCCTGCAAAACAATCGGGTAAAGTCCATCAATATGGTAGATAGCATCAAGGAGACTCAGTCTATTGTGAAACATATTGAAAACAAAGAGTTTGACAAAGCCATAAAACTTAGGGGCGGTAGTTTTAAGGAATCACTGGAAACTTTCGACACCCTGAGCCGTGCACGACCCAATCCACCCGATGAAAGTACACCTACCCTGAACATATTGGTGATGAATGCGGGTACACTGGCACCGGGAATGAATATTGCCGTACGCACTGCGGTTAGGTTGGGCATGGACAAGGGGCACCGGATATTTGGCGTGCGCAATGCTTTTAAAGGGTTGATCAGCAACGATATACAAGAACTGGACTGGATGTATGTGGAAGATTGGACTTCGATGGGCGGGTCTGAATTGGGAACCAATCGCAAGCAACCTGTCAATAGTGATTTTTATAAAATAGCCAGAAACCTGGAGGCGCACAATATCCACGCTATGCTCATCATTGGCGGGATGGTGGCTTATGAAGCTGCTTACGATTTCATCAGAAAGCGAAGCGAATATCCGGCTTTTGACATACCCATAGTTTGTTTGCCTGCCACCATCAACAATAACCTGCCAGGAACAGATTTCAGCGTTGGCGCTGATACTGCTTTAAACAGCATCATAGATGCTGTGGACAAAATCAAAGAATCTGCCGTGGCATCGAAGCGGGTATTCGTCGTGGAAGTGATGGGACGGTATTGTGGGTATCTGGCCATGATGAGCGGGTTGGCCACCGGAGCAGAACGCGTTTATCTTCATGAAAATGGGATTAAATTGCAGGAGTTGCAAAATGATGTCAATATGTTCAGGAAAGCATTTCTTGAAGGCAAGCGAATGGGATTGGTTGTGAAAAGCGAATATGCCAACAGCATTTATACCACTCCATTCATAAGTGCACTTTATGAAGAAGACGGAGGTGATATATTTGATGTGCGCCAATCGATTCTGGGGCATGTGCAGCAAGGCGGCAACCCAAGTCCGTATGACCGGGCCATAGCCACAAAGTTGGCTGCCAACAGCATCGAGTTTCTAATTAAAAAAGCAGGAAAGGGAAAAAATGAAGTGGTGAGTATTGGCCTTCATGGTGGCCATATGGATTATAGAAACCTGGAGGATTTTGAGAAAATGGTCGATTTAAAATACGACAGACCCAAAGAGCAGTGGTGGCTGGGGCTGGAAGAAATACTCAATTTGTTTGGCCGCTCATCTGCTTAGCTATAGTGAATTTTTAAAATTTCTACATATGCCGAACATGTTTATTAAGGTGGTGATAGCCTGCGTCTTACTGGCTTGCAGTACCAAGGGTGAAAATACAGGTGCGAAAAGCACCGGTTTTTCATTGGATGATTTTTTTAGCCAGAACGAAAAACTTTCTGCCAGGGTAGATTCGGTCTTTCAACAGTTGGACTCAAAAGCAAGAATTGCTCAGATGATAGTGGTGGCAGCGGGCAACAATGGCAAGCCGACCAGGCAGGTAGAAGAATTAATCAAAGCTAAGCTAATCGGTGGGGTGTTGCTATTGGGCGGGGAAATGACACAACTGCCCGATGTCAGGCGACATTTAGATAGTTTGGCTCATCAACATGGGCTGGTTCCATTGCTGTATAGTGCAGATGCTGAGCCCAGTTTGATAAACCGCAAACTGAAGGGAACCCAGGAGGTGCCAAAAACAATCGATTTGAACACCGAGGCCAGATGCGATTCGGTAGCGGCCATCATATCCGGACAATTACTGGAGATGGGCATTAGGCATAATTATGCTCCTGTTGTAGATATGAGTGTTTCTAATGAGGCCATCACCAACCGCTCTTTTGGAAGCGACCCCCAAAAGGTAGTGGCGCTTTCTGCTACTTTTATTAAAACATCGCAATCGCTCGGAGTAGTGGCCACGGCCAAACATTTTCCCGGTCATGGTCTGGTCAGCGGCGATACCCACCACAATCTGGTGACCATAGATGGTGAAATGAAAGAAGTTGAAAACTATATGCCTTTGATAAAGCAAGGTGTACTGAGCATAATGGTCGGGCACATCGCGGTAGTTAATAATAAGAGACACACTAATGGTCTTCCTGCAAGTTGCTCCAGAGTCATTGTGACTGATCTGCTAAAAAAGGAAATGGGATTTGATGGCCTGGTGATCACCGATGCCATGAATATGGGAGCCGTTCAGCAAATAGAGCATGCGGCTTTTAAGGCGGTGGAAGCCGGTTGTGACCTCATTTTGATGGAGCCTGATGAATATCAACTGATGGCTGATATTTATGAAAAGTACAATACCAACAGAGCGTTTCAAGAGCAGATCGACCTTTCGGTCAAAAAAATTCTTAGATTAAAGGCTTGCCTGAATATGATTTGACCAATAGCGGGCAGCACCATAAGGCACTATTCAATCCGGCCTGTTTTATTTTCCAAGACCCTTCACCTTTACTTCATGTAAAAGCAAAAACCCCATCTACAACAATAGATGGGGTTTTGTATTATTTAAGAGCAATACGATACTTATCGATTATTTTTCTTTGTCATCGACTTCTTCGTATTCCACGTCCGATACATCCGCATCGCTGCCACTGGCATTTGCACCAGCCCCGTCCTGAGGCCCGGCTTGTGGCCCGCCAGCCTGAGCACCCGGTTGGCCATCGCCTGAGGCGGCATACATTTCCTGAGCAGCGCCTTCCCAAGCTTTGTTCATCCCTTCAATGGCTGCATCTATGGCTGCCAAATCCTGCGATTTGTGTGCATCTTTCAGTTTTTGAAGCGCTCCTTCTATGGCTGATTTATTTCCTTCAGACAATTTTTCACCATATTCTTTCAACTGTTTTTCCGTTTGGAATATCATCGAATCGGCGGCATTTACTTTTTCGATTTTTTCCTTTTCGGCTTTATCAGATTCTGCATTGGCTTCAGCCTCTTTTTTCATTTTTTCAATTTCAGCATCTGTCAGACCAGATGAAGCTTCAATTCTGATTTTTTGCTCTTTGCCTGTGCCTTTGTCTTTGGCCGAAACGTGCAAGATACCATTTGCATCTATGTCGAACCCTACTTCGATCTGAGGTACTCCGCGAGGTGCCGGTGGAATGCCATCTAAATGGAACCTACCGATGGTTCTGTTGTCTTTTGCCAATGGACGCTCACCTTGCAGCACATGTATTTCTACCGAAGGCTGACTGTCTGAAGCTGTGGAGAACACCTCCGATTTTTTGGTCGGAATGGTAGTATTTGACTCGATTAATTTGGTAAATACACCACCCATAGTTTCTATACCCAGCGAAAGCGGAGTGACATCGAGCAAAAGCACGTCTTTTACCTCTCCGGTCAGTACCCCACCCTGAATCGCAGCTCCAATGGCCACTACTTCGTCTGGGTTAACACCCTTCGATGGTTTTTTGCCAAAGAAGGCTTCCACAGATTCCTGTATTTTAGGTATCCTGGTCGATCCACCTACCAATATGACATCGTCAATATCCGAAGGCGACATGTTCGCATCGGCAAGGGCTTTTTTGCATGGCTCCAATGTGCGCTGAACCAGATCATCGGTCAATTGCTCAAACTTCGCTCTGGTGAGGTTGCGTACCAGGTGTTTCGGAATACCATCTACAGGCATAATGTAGGGCAGGTTGATTTCCGTGCTGGTAGAACTCGAAAGCTCTATTTTGGCTTTTTCTGAGGCTTCTTTTAGCCTTTGCAATGCCATGGGGTCTTTGCGCAAGTCGATGTTTTCGTCTTTCAAAAACTCCTCAGCCAGCCAGTTGATGATTTTAGAGTCGAAATCGTCTCCACCAAGGTGTACATCACCGTTAGTGGATTTCACTTCAAAAACACCTTCGCCCAACTCGAGGATAGAAATATCGAAAGTGCCTCCACCAAGGTCAAATACCGCAATTTTTATGTCTTTGTTCTTTTTGTCCAGACCGTATGCCAAGGCGGCGGCTGTGGGCTCGTTGATGATCCTTTTTACTTCCAGGCCGGCGATTTGTCCCGCTTCTTTAGTTGCTTGTCTTTCGGAATCATTGAAGTAAGCCGGCACGGTAATCACCGCTTCTGTCACTGTAGTGCCCAGGTAATCTTCTGCAGTGGACTTCATTTTTTGCAGCACCATTGCCGAGAGCTCTTGTGGGGTATAAAGCCGGTCGCCAATTTTGACACGCACGGTGTCATTGTTGCCTTTTTCCACTTTATACGACATGTTTTTTCTCTCTTCGCTCACTTCTGAGTATTTTTTACCCATAAAGCGCTTAATAGAACTTATGGTATTTTGAGGATTGGTAATGGCCTGACGCTTGGCCGGATCACCTACTTTTCTTTCTCCATTGCCGTTATCGAGGAAAGCAACAATAGATGGGGTGGTCCTTCTGCCTTCGCTGTTAGGAATTACAACCGGCTCATTACCTTCCATTACTGCTACGCAGGAGTTGGTAGTACCCAAATCTATTCCTATAATTTTCCCATAACTATTTTTTTATGTGTTAACTGATTTCTTTTTTTGTTTTGATCAGTACTTATCAATGGTTATGCCAACAGCTTTTGGCATTGACTACGGTGTCAGAATGTCAGTATTTTATAGCAGGGATAGACAGAACTTGTCAGCCTGAGGATTAATACGTCATGAATTGTGGTAAGTGCTCAAAAGCGTACGGGCAGCAGAGATGGCGGCAATCTTTTTTTCCTTGATGTCTTTTTCCATTCGATTGATCATATGGCTGATCTGAGCATTTGCATAAAAGTGCTGCCTGAGTGAGTACATAATGATATCATGCATCCATTCCACATTCTGATATTGCCGGTTTTTCATGAAATAGCCCTTTGATTGCATCTCCGAGGCATATTTTTCTATTTCCTGCCATACATTGTCCAATCCTTCGTTTGTCAGCGCTGAACAAGTAAGCACAGGTGGATACCAGCCGTTTTCTGAGGGGGGAAAGAGGTGGAGGGCATTTTTATAATCCCGGCGGGCACGGTCACATTTCATTTTGTTGTCGCCATCGGCTTTGGTGATGGCAATAGCATCTGCCATTTCCATTATGCCTTTTTTTATCCCCTGCAATTCGTCTCCTGCGCCAGCGAGCATGAGTAACAAAAAGAAGTCAACCATTTCCTTCACCGTAGTTTCCGACTGGCCAACACCTACTGTCTCAATAAAAATCACTTCAAAACCAGCGGCTTCGCAAAGCAGCATCGTCTCCCGGGTTTTGGTGCTCACACCACCTAGCGAGCTGCCCGAAGCAGAAGGTCGAATAAATGCCAAAGGATCTACGGCAAGTTGAGCCATGCGGGTTTTGTCGCCCAATATGCTGCCCTTAGAGCGCTGGCTGCTTGGGTCAATAGCCAATACTGCGAGCTTTTTATTTTTTGAGGTCACCAGCTTCCCAAAGGATTCTATAAAGGTGCTTTTTCCCACGCCCGGTACGCCAGTGATCCCTATGCGGATGGAATTGCCGGTGTGAGGCAAGAGACGCTCAATTACTTGCTCGGCAATCAAATGATCAGATTCCAGGGTGCTTTCTACCAGCGTAATACTCTTGCTGAGTATGACTATATCTCCTTTCAAAACGCCATTTACATATTCTTCAACGCTAAGTCTTTTCTTTGCCTGATACATGCTATTGTCTTCCAATTGTGCCGCAAGTAAGTTTTTTTTGAAAAAACGAGGAAATGTGGCTTGATCTTTTTTTAAGTTTTCCATTCGATTATTGTATGGAAAAGGGCAAACGACACATTTTTACTAAATCAATACTGTTGGACTCCGTCCTGGGGACTTGCTTTATCATATCAATAATCCTCCTTTTCCAGCTCAGCAGGTTTTTTGGCGATTTTGCACTGCTCGATCCCATCGACGATGCCATACGCGATGTGGAGATGACGGACTTGGTTTTTTCGCAAATACGCGAAAGCCCCAAAGTCGATACCACAGTTGTTTTGGTGAATATTGGTACCCTAAGCAGGCGAGAAATTGCCCGTCAGCTTAGTATTATTGCTCAATATGAACCTGCTGTGATCGGCATTGATAGTTATTTCTATGGGCTTAAAGCAGATTCACTTGGTGATTTATTGCTAAGTAAGGCCTTTTCTGACATTGAAAACCTGGTACTGGTCAGCAAATTGGAGTACAATGTGTTTACCGGGCGCTACGATTCCGTCAGGTACTCACATCCATCCTTTGCCAGTGGTCATGTGGGATTTGCCAATCTCGAAACTGATGCACTTGATCAACATCAATTTAAGGTTTGCCGTTCTTTTCCACCAAAAATTAATGTGAATGGGGATGAAGCGCTCGCTTTTTCGGTGAAGGTGAGTGAACTCTATGACTCAGAAAAGGCCCGGAATTTTTTAAAGCGTGACAATGACTTCGAAGTCATCAACTATCGTGGAAATATTGCCGATTTTGGCCAGACAAATTTTGGGGGAAGATATGTGGCACTAGATGTGGCCGATGTATTCGAACAGAAATTCACCCCCGAATTGCTCAAAGGCAAAATCGTATTGATGGGCTATATGGGAGATAATTTTGATGATATGTCGTGGGAAGATAAATTTTACACTCCGTTGAACACAAAATATGCAGGCAGATCAAATCCTGATATGTTTGGAGTAGTGGTGCATGCCAATATCGTTTCCATGATATTGAATGGCGATTTTATCGGAAAGCAGAGCAAAAATGCCGGACTGATCACCGCGCTAATCGTTTGTTTTGGCACAGTGTTGCTGTTCACCATCATTTACCAGCGCTTGCCCAAATGGTACGATGGGCTTACCAAGACCATTCAACTCGTATTGGTATTCCTGATATTTACAGTCAATGTTTTCATATTCCATTGGTTCAACTACAAAACCAGCCTGACCACAGCGACCATTGTGGTGGCTTTGGCCGGCGATTCTTTGGAAGTATGCTATGGGCTGATCAAAAATGCATTTAAAAAATAACCAAAAACTAGTTTTAAGCACAAACAAGAACCTAACCTAGATAATAAATGAAAAAGTTAATTGTATTTGTAGTATTCAACTGCCTCATAGCGGGCTCATTGGTGGCTCAGGAGGCTACTTTCTCCGTATTGCTCAACAAAGGCAAAAATGAACTTGGCAAGCCTGGCAAATTGAACATGCTAATGGCAGGTTCTAAAGTAAATCCGGGCGATATTCTAAAAGTTCAGGAGGGTGGCTATGTCGCCCTGATCCATAATGCCACCGGAGCCAGTGTGGAATTGGACGGCAAGTCCACATACACCGAAGAAAAACTACAGCAAATCATTGGGGAGCAATCGGCTTCGGTTATGACCAAATACGGCAAATTCCTTATGGAAAAAATGAACCCACAAGACTATGCCAACCAAAACCTGAATGTGACCGGTGCTGTAGAAAGGGGCAAGGAAGACTTGATAAGCATTGGTTTGCCCAAAGTGGGAGACATTTATGGCAATAAGGCATTCGTTACCTGGCAGAGATTGGATAATATTCAGGAATATGTGGTCACTTGCAAAGACAAATTGGATGAAGTGATCTCGGAAACCACCGTTACCGGACATAGTTATTTACTTGATTTGGATCAAATTGCACTGCAAGACGAAAAAATGATCATCATAAACGTTCGGGCTAAAAACAGTGATGCTTTCAGATCCCCTGATTTTGGGATAAAGAGAATGTCGCTGGCTGAAAAAGCTACAATAGATCGTGCGCTTGCCGACATGAAAAAAATCCCGACTTCAGGAAATGTAATGGATCAGTTGCTCCTGGCTTCCTTCTTCGAACAAAATGATCTTCTTGCCGACGCGATCACCTGCTACAATCAGGCCGCCATTGCTGCCCACCAAGCTGACGGTTTCGATACAATTTATAATAGTTTTATGGCTAGAAACGGCTTTGGCAAGTAAGTATCCGTAGCGCATCACATTAATAAAAAAGGGGCTCAAATGCCCCTTTTTTATTGTTTCGATAATGCCATCGCTTACACCTTTACATGTCCCCAGTTTTCGCCCGACCTGATGCGGTTGAGCTGGGTATGGGTGATGCCAAATCTTTTAGCGATCATAGAGAGTCGGGTTTTTGTGAATTCAACAGTCTTTTGATTACCCTGACATCCGATTCTGACAATTTGTAGCCAGTGGTTCGTCTTTTTACCACCTCGGGGTTTTTGTTGTTATGAGCTACCAATTCTTGTTCTGTAGCCCATTTCAGGTTGTAAATCGCATTATTTTGCTTGTTGTAGTCCAGATGGATGACATAATGCTGGAACTTGTTGTCTTTGGTAAGGAAGGTTTCTGCCACCAGGCGATGAACATAATACTGACGGGTGATTTCCTCACCAAATTTCACAGTGATGCATCGGTAGCCATTTACGTTGCCACCTTTCAGCACCCTTCCTTTTTCTTTTTCGATGGCAAAGCTTTTTATCCTCCCCAAATGCGAAACTTCATATCTTTCGTGGTTTAGGTTGGATTCAAAGTCTATTTCTTTCCAACGTTCTATGTTGTTTTTTTCCATGATGGCCTTGTTTAAAAAATTTATTGGTGTCGTAAAAAATGAAATTGTATGTGTCAATTTTGTTAATGCAATTCGCTTCCAAAAAATTCCATAAAGAGGAAAAATATTTTAGTCATTATTATTTTTGACCGATTTTTTTTATTCAAAGCGACTTATCTGCGGCGAAGTGTCTGTTTTGGAGGATAGAGTGATTGGGTACACTATCCGGGTAGCGCCGCCTGAGGCTCAGGTTAACCCTGGATTTGTTATGGGAATTCTTCATGATTATCAATTCATCGCTAACTGATCTTTCGCGGCCAGCCGCTTTTAATTGCGGTGTGTCTGAACTTTTAAAGGTGATTGCTGTTTATTTGGTTCAAAAAAATAAAAATTCATGATCACAATCATTGCCGGTACGAACAGGAGGGAATCGCAGTCTCAGCATGTTGCAGCACAATATGCTGCCATATTAGCAGAAAGGGGAATAGGGAACTACCGATTTATAATTTACATGACT
>JAAUQL010000135.1 GCA_012033595.1 Cyclobacteriaceae bacterium
ATCTGCCAGCGACAGGCCGGGGCTTAAACGTGTCAAGACTTAAGGACACATCATTGCAAATTGATAGAGATTGCCACGTCGCTATGCTGCGCAAGCGCTCCTCGCAAAGACGGCTCGCATCACCGTCATTGCGAGAGAGGCTTTTCGCCGAACGCGGCAATCTGTCAGCTATTGGCAATGGCCTTAGCGCATCAATTCTTCAGTGGGAACCTGGTCAGAGAACCATGCACATTAGACAGGCAGTCGGAAGCATCATTGCAGACAGCAGACAGATTGCTTCGTGCCTCGCAATGACGGTAGTTTGTTGGTTTGGTTTGGTTTGGGTCTTATTTGGTCGGATCTGGCAATGACGCCATTCCCTACGTCAGGCCAACTCGCACTTACGGTAGTTTATGGGTTTGTATTATATAATAAAAATGAAAAGACTCGCCCTCATCACCACCCACCCGATCCAATACAATGCCCCTTTCTATAAGCTATTGACGGAAAGAGGTAAGGTACGATTGAAGGTTTTCTATACCTGGCCGCAGGCGATAGAAGGTTTTGATGATCCTGATTTTGGGACAAAGGTAAAATGGGATATACCATTATTGGAAGGTTACGACTGGGAAGCAGTGAACAATGTATCCAAAAAACCATCATCAAAAAAATGGGGTGGCATTGACTGTCCGAACCTTATAGATAAGATCAACGCATATCAACCCGATGCTGTGATGGTATATGGATGGAACCTAAAAAGTCACTTCCATGTCATGCGTCATTTCAAGAATCATACACCGGTGTGGTTTTTTGGGGATTCTACCCTATTAGATGAAAAACCGGGATGGAGGAAGTGGATCAGACGCCTATGGTTGACCTGGGTATATCGCCATATCGATCGGGCTTTTTATGTCGGCAGTAATAATAAGGCATACTTCATTGCTCACGGTTTAAAGGAGGAACAATTGGTTTTTTTTCCTCATGCGGTAGATAACGAACGTTTCTTTGACAATGAAGAGCGGCAATATGAAAAGCGAGCGCAGCAGATGCGCAAGGAGTTGGGCTTTCAGGAAAATGATAATGTCATTCTTTTTGCAGGCAAACTCGAAGTTAAAAAGGATCCTTTGCTGTTATTAGCAGCGGTGCAGCAAGTTAACACTACGACAGATCGATCTGTTAAGCTACTTTTCGTAGGTAACGGCCCGCTTGAAAGTGAATTGAGGGCAAGGACGGTTAACAACCCTTATGTAAAATTCCTGCCATTTCAAAATCAAAGCATTATGCCAGTCGTTTACCGATTGGGCAACGTGTTTTGTCTGCCATCTCGTGGCCCTGGCGAAACCTGGGGCTTGGCTGTAAATGAAGCCATGGCTTGTGGCAGGCCGGTGATAGTAAGTAACCAAGTTGGATGTGCGGTTGATTTGATTATGGATAATATAAACGGAAAGATAGTTTATGCTGGCGATCGGAATTCAGTCATCTCTGCAATAGCTGAAATAGAACCAGTTAGTCTGAGCCAAATGGGAAGGCAAAGTGCCATTCATGTGATCAAATGGAACTACGCAAAGAAAGCTGAGGCGGTTGAAAATGCCATACATGACAGATAGCAGAAAAGCAATAATTCCACAGAATAATAAGCAGGGCGTCGCCCTCTTAATCTCCGGCATGCTTACGTTGGTGTTAATGGCCTATGAACCGACCATGTCTGCCATTGGCATGGGCTGGAGTTTGTTCCTGTTTTTGTTATTCATATTTAAATTGGGAAAAGGGCTGCCGGTGCTTGAGCTCATGCTGGTGATAGCCGCAGCGCAATGGATTATAGGGGCAAAAATATCTTATGCTTCAGAGTTCCAGCATTTCAAATATTTTATGTATGTGGATGAAGAGGCCTATATGGGTTTTGTGGTGCCTGGGGTTATAGCCTTCAGTCTTGGAATACTGATATTTGCCCCCCGATATTCATTCACAAAGACATATGAAGACATCCAAAAACTGGTGACCGAACAACCGAAGCTGGCTTACAGACTGATCGCGATTGGTTTGATCAGCACCTACCTCAATCCTTATATGCCGGCAGCAATTGGTTTCGTGCTATACCTCACCGCAGCCTTTCAATATGTTGGGCTGGCGCTTTTACTTTTTCAACCCCATAGCAAAAAGAAATGGATTTGGTTTGCAGCGATCATGGGAGCTCTTGCTGTATCTTCTATCGTAAAAGGGATGTTTCATGATTTGATTTTATGGTCTGTATTGCTATTTAGCTACGTACTTGTGCAGTTCAAAGTAAACTTCTTGGGAAAATTGTTAATCATCCTGGCTGGCCTTGCTGTGGCTGCTTTGATTCAATCCATCAAAAGTGAATTGCGATCAAATAAGGAAGAACAAGGTACAGGTCAACGAATAACGCTGTTTAGTGATCTACTAAAAGAACGAATCGAAGGCGAAGAATTGAACAATGAAGAAATACTAACAGAAATGGCGAGTGTAAGGCTTAATCAGGGATGGATTATCAGTTCTATATTGTTTAATGTGCCACGATACGAGCCATTTGCAGATGGCGAGACAATAATGGAAGCTTTAACCTCTAGTATATTACCACGTTTCCTGGTGCCTAGCAAGAAAGTAGCAGGAGGTAGGGAAAATTTTAGACAGTTTTCAGGATTGCAAATTAGTGATGGTACAAGCATGGGTGCTTCAGTAATCGGGGAAGCTTATGCCAATTATGGCAATTACGGTGGATGGATTTTTATGTTTATATGGGGTGCATTTTTAGCTTGGGGGCTGAGTATGATGGTGAATTATGGCAGACGCCACCCCATTATATATGTTTTTATCCCTTTAATATTTCTTCAGGTGATCAAAGCTGAAACAGAACTGTCTGTGGTGCTAAATCATTTTGTAAAATCTTCCTTATTGGTGTTTTTGTTCCTCTGGGGAGCCAGGAATGTCTTAAAATGGAAAATTTGAACCATTCCAACAGAACCCGGCCTCATAAAAATCAGGTTATGAAAATTGGTCTAAAAAGCGTAAAGAAAGAATTGACTGTTTGCAAGTAGGGAGGGCAAGGTGCTGGGGCGAGTTTCAATTCTTTTGGCGTTAACGTCAGCTATTGGTGATTTTTATGCAGCTTTAAAGCAAAGCTTTTTATCAGATTCAAGGTTGAAAGAAAAGCCGTTTCGATCTGCCTGTAAAATAGTAGGCCTCCGGCAAATTTCGTCCTTGCCATATAAATTGCGATTGAGATTTCAACAGATTACAAGTATGAGAAATCTCCTATAATTAGGATTAGATGCACATATAATTACCTTCGATTTTTAATCAATTTACCCAATTTAGAATTACTAAATTTTGGCTATCCATCTCTTTTTCCGCAAATCTACCGAGGGCTTTCGCAGTCTTGAGGAGGTATTTGATATTGTTATTCATGCCCTCGAAGGAGGGGAAGTCAAGGTCTTGGAGGTGCCCGAAAAGAAGATATCTTTCGGAAATATCGTCAGAAACCTGCGCTATGTTCGAAGGAACAGGGGCAAAGTCAACCATATCACCGGCGATATCCAATATGCTGCACTGGCCACCGGGCGCAACACAGTATTGACGGTACACGATGCCTATTCTTCCATAACCGGGAGTTGGGCAAAGCAGTTTTTGATCAGGCTGTTTTGGTTCTGGTTGCCGGCAATCATGGTAAAAAGGATCACCACCATATCCGATAAGTCGCGCAGGGAACTGGAGGAGATCATCCCTTTTGCCAGACACAAAATCAGGGTCATACCCAATCCCTACAATCCGAAATTGCTGTCAGGCAACCTTCGGTTGGAAAATTTGGCCATTATCAATACTTCCAAGCCCATAGTGTTGCATCTTGGCACCAAAGCAAACAAAAATCTGGAGCGTACCATTGAGGCCCTGGAGGGCTTGCCATACAAATTGTACATTGTGGGCAAATTGAACGATAAGCAGGCAGAACTGCTTTCCAGGTATCAGATCGATTTCGAATCGTATTTCAATCTCCCCTATAAAGAAGTCGCTGTTTTGTACCATCGCTGTAGCGCTGTGTGTTTTGCGTCGTTGTACGAAGGCTTTGGTATGCCAATTATCGAAGCGCAATTGGTAGGAAAGCCCATTGTCACCTCGCAGATAGACCCTATGCCCTGGGTGGCGGGGGAGGGGGCGTGCCTGGTCGATCCCTACGATGTGCGATCTATCAGACAGGGGATAGTGAAAGTGATGGAAGATTTGGGGTACAGGGAAAATCTGATAGCGCTAGGCCAGGCCAATGTGCAGCGTTTCGATCCTGCCACCATCGCCGGGATGTACGAGGCGGTGTATAGGGAAGTCGCAGCGCGATGAGCCTGTTGAGGTTTTGCCACCTTTGCGATCTGTCTGAATCAGGATGCGCAGGATTGCAGGATGCGCAACTGTCTGAACCAGGATGGGCAGGATAGCAGGATGATCAGGATGGCAACTGTCTGAATCAGGATGGGCAGGATTGCAGGATGATCAGGATTTAGTAAAAATTATAAATCGCGTCCCATAATGCAATGATCCTCATAGTTCCCGGCCAGTAGCTGGCAGATTGCCACACTCCGCGAAAAGCTCCGTTCGCAATGACGGCGTAAGGCAGTTCCCTGCCAATAGCGGACAGATTGCCACACTCCGCGAAAAGCTCCGTTCGCAATGACGGCATAAGGCAGGCGCAACAAACTATTGCCGTCTTTGTGAATTGTCTGAACCTGGATGCGCAGGATAGCAGGATGATCAGGATTTAGTAAAAAGTATAAATTGCTTCCCATAAAGCCTGGTTTTAAAAACCTGTCAGGCCTAAACATGAAAAGAATGAGATTTTGCAATAGGCACCATTTTTATTTTTACTAAGCGCCAAGCTCCAATACCTATGAAAACCCGAATTCTAATTCTATATGACTATTTCGATCCGGCTTACAAAGCGGGAGGACCAATACGGTCTCTGGTCAACCTGGTAAAACTATTGGACGGGAAAGTAGAGCTGCATATCCTGAGCACCAATCAGGATCATGACGGAACCGTGCTGGCAGTGACCCCCGATATATGGCTCGACTATGGGACAAGCACTAAGGTGAAGTACCTTAGCCCGTCCAAGCGGAGCTATCATTCTATCAAAAAAGAATTTAATGATATCCACCCCACAGTGGTGTACCTCAACGGGATTTTTTTCGCTGCCTTTTGTGGTGTACCCTTTGGCGATAGTCAGAAATCAACGCCAGATAAAAACCGTGATTGCCCCCCGGGGGATGTTGCAAACACAATCCCTAATGATAAGACCTTGGAAAAAGAGCATCTATTTAGCGGCTATAAGGTTTCTTTTTCTTCATCATAAAATTGTATGGCATTGTACCACACCGCAGGAACAGTCGGAACTGGCAAATTTTACAAAATATACCTCGAAGGTGAAACGTATAGGGAATGTGCCTCATTACCTGCCCGAAGGACACATATCGACTAAGTCTAACCCTAAGCAACCTGTTTTTGGTACCGTGGCACTTATTAGCCCGATGAAAAATATACATAATATAATAAATGCCTTGAGCCAGATCAAAGCGGATTTGAATTATAGCCTCTATGGGCCTGTAAAAGATACCGCATATTGGCAGGAATGCCAAAAGCTGATCGCACGGCTGCCGTCCAATATTCGTTTCGAATACCATGGATCCATACAACCTCATGAAGTGGAAAAAATGATTGCCGGCTTTGATTTCTATATTCAGCCCAGCAAAAGCGAAAACTTCGGCCACTCAATATTTGAGGCTTTTAACCAGGGGGTGCCGGTGATCATCAGCGACCAGACACCATGGAAAAACCTATATGCGAAACACGCGGGTTGGGATGTGGATGTGAGCAAGTCCGGATCACTGGAAAGCGCCATCCGCCAGTCATTGGCAATGGATATGATGCCTACCTGAGGTTCCGGCGTGGTGCCAGGGCCATGGCCGAGCAATATATGGCCGACAATGATTTTGAAAAGGATTATACAGACCTTTTTTCCTGATTGGCTTTCTTATGATTGAAATCCAGGGCCTTGATACCGGTATCGCATTTGAAATCAAGGCCTTTCAGGGCAATTATAGCAGGCAAGAAGCAGATTGATTCACAACTTGACCTCTAGTATTTTTGTTTCTCATCACCAGTTCAATCCCAGGCGTTATTCTTCCCCGGGCAGTTCCAGTTTCCTCCTCCAGATACTATCAGCTTCGCTGTTTTTATTCCAATAATCCAGCAGCAAAGATTTTTTCAGTGTGGCTTTGCTGGTCATTATTTCACCACCTTCCGGATAGCTTTCTTCCCAGGCTAATATGCCATGAGGAAAGTCTGGATCGAATTTGATCTTTAAAACCCTTTGCATTTCAGGATAGCTGATTTGGTACACTGAGGTATCGGGAGTGGTGCTGGTGAAAGTGGCTTCCGCCAGGTAGGGTTGATAGCGGATGTGTTTCAATCGGCTGTAGAGACTTGAGGGCAGCATTTCTACTTTTCCTATCGGCAGGCCTTTGGGATTAATGCGTATGCTGTTCCAAATTTCGTCTTCCATCCATGTGTTGGTGATGGTATATTCCTGTTCGCCTTCCTTTTCGAAGTAGGAATGTCCCTGGATTTTATAAGCATTTTTAGTCAGGTTGGCTTGCAGAAAGGTATGTCCGCACCACTCCTGAACGCTGGTGGTGAGCTTGATGGTGGAGGGGTTTTCGTGAAGATAAACCGGGGTGAAGACGGAAGTCATGGTCGAATACGGATAGATGCCTGTGTTAAACTTACGGGTGGCATTTAGCTTGAGCACCTTTATGGCATCCGCAGCCTCGCCTGGGTGGTCGGGTTTCACCTGCCTTGTCAGTAAAAAATCTTCTGTAACAAAGATGAGCACCGCCTGGCCATCTCGCAATTCGCCGTATCGCACCTGCTGTAGATCATAGCTTGCCAGCTCGGCTTTGCCCTGGTACCAATAGTCGCCAAAAGTCGGGGGAAGGGTTGGGGTGGTATGGCTTTTGCGCTCGTGGACACCACACGCAAATGCTAAAAACAACAAGAATAGGTAATGGATATGAGTAGGCATGGTATTACGCATTTTATCCAAATTACAAATTTTATCTAAAACCGAATAAAATATACCCGCCCAAATGCCGTCTGTCCGCAGATCCTTTCAGGATTTTGCCTTTGCGACTTTTTCCTTCGATTCTTTTTTATCTTCTTTATCGGCTTTTTCCGGTTCGCCATTTTGTTTTTCACCTTCCTGTTCATTGAGGCACAACTCCAGATACATAGGGAAATGGTCTGATCCAATCCCCGGCATGCGCTTAATGGTTTTGATCAGAAAATGCTTCGAATGAAAAATATGGTCGAGGGGCCAGCGGAGAAATGGGTATTTGGCATGGTAGGTATTGAAAAAGCCCCGCCCGATTCGCGGGTCGAGCAACCCGCTAAGCCGCTGAAAGAGTCGGGTGGTATGTGACCATGCCACATCGTTGAGGTCTCAGGCCACAATAACGGGCCCCCGACAATCTCTGGATTTTTTGCCAATAATTACCAGCTCGGCATCGCGCTCGGTAGAGCGTTCATTTTCTGTCGGACTGGGAGGCTGAGGATGCACTACATACAGGCGAATGGTATTTCCGGTGTTCAGCACCACATTTGTATCTACCGAGGGAATGTCCTTTTCCACCAAAAAATTAATCTTGCTGTCTTTCAGTTCTAGTTTGGAATAAATAAGCAATCCATAGGTATTATCCATAGGATATTTGATGGTATAGTCATAGTGCTTTTCGATGGGTTGCAGGGCTTTTTCCCATTTCTTGTCGGTTTCCAGGGCAATCACAATATCTGGATCACAATTCCCGATCACGGTGAGGAGCTTATGGAAATCGCTGTTTTCCATATAGACATTTGTTTCTAAAATAGATAACAGGGTTGCATTGCACCCGGGCGACCAGTCTTTTACTCTTTTGGATGCCAGAGGTGTGTATGGGAAAATAATAACTATTTGATAAACAAGCGTAGCCAAGCCGATAAGCGACACGGCAATATTGAACCAATCGGATAATCGACCGAAGAAAACAAGCCCGGCCAGACAAACGAAGGTGAGTACGGTAAGCTGGAAATGCGGAAAATCTGACATTCTGATCCACCATTGGTCTTTCCTGATCATTTGCAGGCTGGTGAGCACAGCAAAAAATAAAACCCCAATGCTAAACAGCATTTCTCCAATACTTATGTTGGGCTGGTACAAGTGCATATAGATTAAATCAAAATGAAGCCATTAATTTATAACTATAAATTGGTTGATGCACAAAGCAAGGGCGATTAACTGGGTGAGGTGGCAAAAGCTGTTTTCCTGTTTCTCCTGTCGGAATCAAACTTAAAACTGCCTCATTATATCGTTGTTATGCCGGAGTTGCTTTATACAACTATCGCGATTTCTTTTTTGCTAAAATAAAAACGAAGCAGAAAACTTTATGAAAAATGGAACCCCCGGCGTAAAAGTCAGGTCTTCTACCGCTGCGCTTTCGTGTGGCAAACGTGTCAACGCTGCGAATTGTGCTTCGTTCCAATCAGTGTTGAACAGGTTTTCGGCAGATATGCCCAATTCATAGTATTTGCCGGTGTAGTTGATTTTGGCATCTATCACATTGTAGCCGATGGCCACCACACTATTGTTTTCGTTGGCCGGGCGATCTTTGATGTACCTGTACCGCAATGCCCCACTCAGGCCCATGTCAGACTGAAAGGTGAGACCACCAATGCTGGTAAGGGTAGGAGCCAGAGGGATGTGGTTTTCTCCATCCGGCACATGAAGGGCTTTGGGAATAGCATAGTTCAGATCGAAGTCGGCAAAAAGCCAGGGCAAGGCTTGCCATCGCAGAGATAAGTCTGCCCCATGCCTCCTTGTTTTGCCTCCAGGCTCCACTACGGCTTCATCGCCCACATACACAAACTCCTGCTGCATATACAAGTACCAGTAGGCCAGGTTGAGATATACTGACGGCGCAGGCTTGAGCGTGGTTCCCAGGTCGATGCCATAGGCGGCAGGCAGTACTTCACGGCCCTGGGCTGCCACTACCACCCGGGTATCGTTGGAGTGGAAACCCATGCCTGACTTGGCATACAAGCGCATTCGCTCATTGAAATGATAGATAATATTGAGCTTTGGCGAAACGCGCATTTTTTGTTGCGACTGGGTGCTATAGAGACTATCGAGTTTATCCACGTAGTCGAAAACGAATCCATCTAGTCTTGCCCCGGCGTTGGCCATCCACCTGCCTAGCTCCCAACTGGCCTCAGCATACATCCACCCATTGGTTTCATTGATATCTCCCAAAGCCAGCCTGTGGAGGAGTTGGCGTCTGTTTTTAGTGTTGCTAAGCGATACATCTTTGATATCGTCGTAGCGAAAACCATAGCCGATTTTAACATCCAGCGACTTGAATCCTTCAATGCCCGATTTGGACAGCTCGCCGCTAAACCCAATGATATCCCGCTGTTCCTTTTGCCTTATCTGATCGCCATCTATGGGATTGTTGAGATAGAAGGTGAAATTGGAGTATAAATCGAAATCGTAGTGACTATAATAGAGCTGATGGTCGGCGACCAGGCCTGAAGGGAGGTTGCTTACCAGCCTGATGCTCGCATTGGTGCGAGCGGTATTGCCCCCTTCGGTATCGTCTATGGCGCCAAACCTGGGCAGAGCGCCATCGTTTACGGCGCGTTGTGGTATCTGCCCCGATGCATCCCATTTGCTGCTGAGTTTCGAAAACATAAGCGTGAGCATTTGACTATTTTCAAAATACCCGGTGTATTTGGTGAAAAGGTTTATGCGATTGAAGTTTTGGGGAGAAATGAACGGGCCGTCAGTCAGGTTGTATTCAATGGCGGCTATGGCATTTTGTCCCTTTAAGGCCATTTTTTCATCCAAAAGATTGAACATGCCGAGCATACGCATGGTGTTGAAGCGTCCTCCTTCTAATTTTACCACATTGTGGTTCAATGAATTTTTGGTGCTGAAACCCACATAGCCTGCGGTGGCCAGGTTGCCCTTGTCGGTATAGTAGGGGCCTTTGCCAAAATCAACCACATTGATGAGCTCCGGTATCAAAAAATGCAAGTCAGCATAGCCTTGTCCGTGAGCGTGCGATACCATATTGACCGGAATGCCATCTACAGTGATGTTGATGTCTGTGCCGTGGTCGAGATCAAATCCACGCAAAAATATTTGTTCTGCCTTGCCTCCGCCGGCATGTTGGGCGATAAATAAGCCAGGTACTATGCGCAATACCTCTTGCGAGGAATTGACAGGACGGATTTTGAGGTCGAGTTTGCTTATGGAATTTACGCTATTCATGCCACCCGACGAAATACTCAGTTGCGCTAGTTCTGTTGGAGAGGGTTGCAACAGCACCCTTACCTGGCCGTCGTGTTCATTGAGCGTCAAGGTTTGGTCGGCATAGCCGACGTAAGAAATGGTGATGGTAGCCTCAGTGGTTTCTATCTCCAGTTGAAACCTGCCAAACTCATCGCTGATGGTACCTTTGCCTTCTTGGGCAAACCAAATGTTAGCCCCTGGAAGGGGGGTGTTCTTTTCGGCATCTATCACCATACCTTGTATCAGATGATGTCCGTATGCCCCGGCGAAAGACAAAAAAAAATGTAATGGAAAGGATAATTTTTTTTCATTGAAAAAATACGTTTTTGACGGTACATGCTAAATTAA
>JAAUQL010000136.1 GCA_012033595.1 Cyclobacteriaceae bacterium
GCAAATATATGAATTGATCATCGACGACCTCATCCAATCTATGGAGCTGCTCCGGAGGTTTCGATCCGTTGGTTCACCATGCCTCCTATGCCCACGGGCGGGCCAACCGATATGCTGCGGCAGCATTGCTCTCGAGGGTCTATTTTTGCTTAGTAAATTTGACCTGGCCCTCCCAATGCTTGATTATGTGATTTCCGGGCCATATCGGCTCGATCAGGATCCAATTGAGGCGTTTAACAAAAGCGACGAATCGCAGGGCCACGAGGTTATATGGTATGCCTTGTACTACGACAAAGCAATGGGCTCGACACAAAAAGTGGCCACCAGTTTCAACTACAGCGACTACAGGGCAGTGAATGGCGGAAGGGATCAAAACCAGCGAAGATGTACCTGGCACCAGTTCACCTTAAGCCATAGTTTGCTCAAACAGATCGGCTGGATGGACAACCAACTAGAAGTGACCAGCGAAGCCCTTGCCGACAAACGATACCAGCAACTATACTGGCGACTGGAACCTTACCGTGGCAATGACAACGACGATCCACACTTCTATGATTTGCAATACAAACAAGTAAAAACTCCACAAGTATATGGAGATAAGTATTTCAGGGCTCCCGACGGACAGTTCTCTAATGTACCGGTGATCAGGTTGGCAGAAATGTATCTGACCCGTTCTATTATCCATTTCAAAAATGGCAACAACGCCCTGGCGCAGAGCGACCTGAACGTGGTAAGGACGCGAGCCGGACTGGCACCATTACAAAACATCACCGAAGACGACATCCACAATGAGCGCATCAAAGAGCTGGCCTTCGAAGGCGACAGGTTATTTTATTTACAAGCCCTCAGTTTGCCCATACCTGCCGGAGACCGGGTCGGTGTAGCTCCGATACTACCACCCTATGATGGTATGTATTGGAAATTGCCTCAAAGAGAACTCGATTTCAAAAACAATTAAAAAAAAGGAACACAATGAAAGCGACAAAAATTTTTTTATACGTATTCCTGGCCATCTCCTCCATACTGCTCTCGTGCGAAGAGGAAACTATGAAACAGCCCGAAAGGCTCGAAATATCACTGGTTGCTACACATGTATCGACCTATGGTGCCACAGACGGATCTGTTTCGAGCACCATCAGCGGAGGTGAAGCTCCATACTATTTTGTTTGGAACACTGGAGAAACCTCGCAAGACCTCAGCAATGTGCCCGCAGGCACTTATACCCTCAAAGTGATTTATGGTAACGAAGGCGTAAGCGAAGCGAGTGTCACTGTGCAGGAACCTGCGGGCATGCTCAAACTCGAGGTACAGACCACTGACGTGAGCTGGTACGGTGGAAATGACGGAGCCATCAATATCAGTGTGAAAGATGGAGTGTCGCCATATACCTATAGCTGGTTGCACAATGAAGAAGAAGCCGGTCCATCGGTAACAGCGTTAAGTGCCGGGGTGTACCAGGTCACCATTACCGACGCTGGCTCAAAACCGGTCGAAATGGTAAAATCTATCGTGGTGGGTCAGCCTGATTTTGTTTGTGGCCGCGACACAATCACCGATGTGGATGGTAACAAGTACCCGACGGTGCAAATCGGTGACCAATGCTGGACAGCCACCAACCTGATAACAACCCACAAGCCCGACCAACCCGAACAAGTGATTGAAGGAAGGTATTGCAAAGGTTCCAATTGTCAGGCTGCAATGGGAGCTCACTACACATGGCAGGCAGTGATGAACGGCGCCGAATCGGCCAATGGCGACACCGAAGTGCAGGGCATATGCCCCAATGGCTGGCACCTGCCTACGCGAGATAATTGGAAAACGCTAAACAGCTATTTGACCATAGAAGGAAATGGGGGCACAGGTACCAATGTACCCAATAAGATGCGGGGCACAGAGAGTCCTTCCGGTTTCGATGCACTTCTTGCCGGCAACTGGGGCTACAGCGTTTTTACTGGAGAATTAGCGGCTTTCTGGAGCAGTACTGCCAATGAAAGCCAGGATGGAAGGGCATACTTTCGGCTACTCCACAACTTTCCTTTGCTCGGCGAAGGCCACGAAGATATCAGAAGTGGTTTGAGCTGCCGTTGTGTGCTAAACAAAAATTAGTTTTTTCATTAAAAAGCAAAAGGGTAAGAAACACATGCTTAGCCTGGGGATTTAAGATCACTTATTTCTGTAAAGAATACGTATTTTCTTCCATGCCCGACCTTCGGGTTGCTACCCTCCTGAAGGTCTTTTGCATTATCAGCGTTTAGATGCTGCTTGACAGCTCAAATTATCATGTTTCAGGACAAATACCCGGAGGTTGTTGCATTCTTGGCCCTTTTTTTTAATGGATATTCAGGCAAAAAACCAATAAACTTGGATTTGAATCAGTGATAAGAAAAATAATGCTTTCAAGTGCTTCTCGCCGCTGTGTTGACGCTCCTGACATGGTGATGGATTTCGGGTTGTAAAAGGTAGGCCTGTATATGTTACTAAGGTTGGTTTCATTCATCAGCTTGCTTTTATTTCTGTTCCAATCCAACTTCATGTGCTCATCGAAAAATATGTGCCTACCTGCTCCCGGTTTATGAAATATAGACCTTATGATCGTCTGCTTTGATGTACCTCCACACATTTTTTGTTTCCAAACTCATCAATTATTTCAAAGCTGCACCACCATGATGCGTTCAATTTTTGTAAATTTAGGCAATTACCCAATACCCAAAATGATTGCCTATGCGGTTGATTTTACTACACAGCGCACTATTGTTCTGCTTTGTAAATCTGTTCGCCAAGACCATTTCCACCAACAGAATCAGGTTTGACCATCTGAATATAGAACATGGATTGTCTCAAAATACGGTCAATACCATATTGAAGGACAGCCACGGCTACATGTGGTTTGGCACCAATGACGGGCTAAACAAATATGACGGCTATTCATTCAAAGTTTATCGCCAGCATCCTGATGACAGCACCACCATTTCCAATAGTAAAATATTCAGCATAGTAGAAGACAGGCATGGAAATATATGGATAGCCACCGCCAATGGATTGAACAGGTACAACAGAAAAACAGATGATTTCGAAAAATATTTCAAAGACAAGCACAATATAAATTCCCTGAGCCACAACTATGTACGCACTATTTTCACCGACCAAGACGGCCTCTTGTATCTGGGCACTTTGGGCGGGGGGCTCAATATTTTCGATCCGGAAAAGAAGCTTTTTCGGAGGTGCTCGAACAAAATAGACGGACTGGATTTGTCCATTGAGCATATCACTTCCATCATCAAAGACCGGCAGGGCAATTTACTGCTAGGTGGCAATATCAATGGCATACTGTGGTACCATCCGGCGACGGATATGTTTACCACGAAAACCTACAATGGGCTGGTACCTGCCAAAACCGACCATGCTGGCAGGACAATTTTCGAAGACAGCCATGGCGACATCTGGCTGTGCACCGAAGGCGATGGCGTGTACCAGTGGCAGAGAGCGTCCGATGCATGGAGGCATTTCGATAACAAACCCGTAAACCTGGGGCTCTCAGGAAATGTGGTTAAGAGTATTTATGAAGCTGCAGATGGCAAAATATGGTTGATCATCGACGGAGGCGGACTCAATATTTTGGATAAAGAAAGTGGAGAAGTTGAAACAATTTACTACCACCCCGACAATCCGAAGGGCCTCAGCAGCAATGCGCTGTACACCATCTATAGCGACCCGCAAAATATTTTGTGGATAGGTACTTTTGATAGTGGCATTGATATACTCAATCCTGAAAAGAAAAAGTTTGACCATTATACCCAAAATGGCCGGCAAAACGCGCTTTCGCACAAGTCCGTGCTTTGCTTTCTCGAAGAGCGCGAAGATATCATCTGGATAGGTACAGATGGAGGTGGGCTAAACAGATTTGACAAAAAAAACAATGTGTTTGCCAGCTATGGGCACCACCCGCTCGATCCCGCGTCGCTTAGCAGCAACGTGATCACCTCGCTCTTTCAGGATTCTGATAAAAATATGTGGATAGGTACCTTTCAGGGAGGGCTCATGCAGTATCAGGGCAACGGGCGGTTTAAGTCATACAGAGCCAATGACGAATCGGGATTGGAAAACGATAATGTTTGGGATATACTCGAAGATAGCAAAGGTACTTTTTGGGTGGCCACCCTTGGCGGCCTGTACACCATGGACAGGCTATCTGGAAAATTTACCAGGATCAGAGATGAACGGGAAGGTCAGGAGGCGCGACTGAACAGAAACATCTGTCTCATGGAAGATGATCAGGGGAACATCTGGGTCGGCGGCAACGGTATTTCCGTCTATAACCCTCACAACAATACCTGGAAATACTATCAGCATACGCTCAACGACAGTACCAGCCTGGGGGTGGACAATGTCCGATCCATTTTTATGGACAGCCGGTTGAGGATATGGATAGGCACCGAAGGTGCAGGACTTAATTTATTTCACCGGCAGACGAATTCCTTTTCAAAATGGACTTCCGATGACCTGCTCCCCAACAATTCGGTACACCAGATGCTCGAAGACGATGAGGGCAACCTATGGATAAGCACCAACAAAGGTTTATCGCGCATCAGCATAGGAGCCGATGGCAGTTTGAGTATAAAAAATTTTGATGCCAACGACGGACTTCAAAGCAACCAGTTTTCTTATTCTGCAGCTATAAAATGCGCATCAGGAGAAATGTATTTCGGGGGCATCAATGGGTTCAACTCTTTCTGTCCGGCTCAAATCACCGACAATCCCTACGCCCCGCCGGTAAAGATTTCGGGATTTAAAATTAATGAGCAGGAAGTAGAAATTGGCTCTGATGGCCCCTTGCCCGAGCATATCAGTATTATCAGAAAAATCACCCTTAGCCATAGGCAGTCACGGGTATTCAGCTTCGAATTTACAGCGCTCAATTTTACATCGCCCGAAAAAAACAAATATGCCTACCGGATGATAGGCTTCGACGATGAAGACACCTGGCTATACAGTGGCAACAAGCGCACGGCTACCTACACCAACCTGAATGCGGGCACTTATGTGTTTGAAGTAAAAGCCTCCAACAACGATGGAATATGGAATCCGGAAACCGCCACCTTAGAAATAGAAGTGCTGCCACCATTGTGGAAGACCTGGTACGCTTACCTGGCGTATGCCGGCCTGCTTATTTCCATTAGCCTGAGCATGCGCAGCATCACCGTAGAGCGCATACATTTGAAAAACGATATCAGGATGAAGGAACTCGAAAAACAAAAAAATAATGCGCTGAACCAGGAAAAATTGAAATTTTTTACCAGCGTATCGCACGAGTTTAAGACTCCGCTTACGCTAATAATTGGTCCACTCAAAAAATTAATGGAAGATTTCAAAGACCATCCCGATATACAGTTTTATCATACGCTGATGTATCAAAATGCCAAACGCCTTCTCAGGCTCATCAATCAGCTTATGGATTTTAGAAAGCTGGAAAACGGAAAAGAAAAATTGCAGGTAGAACAGGGGGATATTGTCGGCTTTATTAAAGACATTAAAACAGCCTTCGAAAACCTGGCCTGGCAAAATAAAATTACCTTTTTGTTGAATTCACAAGACCAGACAGTACTGCTCTATTTCGACCGCAACATCATTGATAAGGTATTTTATAATTTGCTATCCAACGCTTTCAAATTTACCCCGGCACAAGGAAGGATATCCATAGACCTCAGCAGCGATAACCGTATGCTCTCTATATCGGTCAGCGACACCGGCAATGGCATACCTGCCGATGCCATTCCTTATATTTTTGACCGCTACTACCATCTTGACAGCGCCCTGGCATCGAAAACCATGGGCGAAAGTGGATCGGGCATCGGCCTGGCGCTATGCTATGAACTGATCAAAATGCACCATGGCAACATCGCGGTGCAAAGTTGCGAAGGACAAGGAAGCAAATTTACCGTGTCGCTACCCATAGGCCAAAACGCATACAGCCCGGAAGAATTATTGGCTAAAAAAGAGTATTTCACACCTTGTACCCTGGAGGAATATATCGATGATACTTCGCCCATAGAAGCGCTTGTTGCTGGTGCTGCGGCAAAAGCCACTGAACAGGACAAGCCCCTTTTGCTAATCGTGGAAGACAACGCAGAATTGCGCGCTTTCCTGAGGCAGTACTTAAAGGGGGATTTCAGGATATTGGAGGAAGAAAATGGCGAATCTGGGTTGAAAAGAGCCATCAGCTCCATACCCGATATCATCGTGAGCGACATAATGATGCCGGTAATGAATGGGTTGGAAATGTGTGGCAAACTGAAATCTGACCACAAAACCAGCCACATTCCGGTGGTGCTGCTCACGGCGCGTAGCTCGGTGGAAAACAACCTGGAAGGACTAAACACCGGTGCCGATGACTATATCTGCAAACCATTCCACGCCCAGATTTTGGAACAAAAAATCAAGAATCTGATCCGCCAGCGGGCAGCATTGCAAAAGCGATTTAGCGAAGGCATGTTTCTTACCAATAAAAAAGACCTGCTGACTGCGGAAGAAAAATTTCTTAAAAAAATTATGGGCATCATAGAAAATCACCTTGCTGACCCGTCTTTTGATGTGAATGTGTTTGCAGGTGAGTTGCATATGAGTCGCTCGGTGCTGTACAGGAAGTTCAAAGCCCTGACAGGGCAGTCGGTCAATGAGCTCATCTCTGAGGTACGGCTCAAAAAGGCTGCTGCCCTGCTTGAACTGGGACCCGAGAGCGTATCGGAAGTAGCATACGAAGTGGGCTATAGCGATCCGCAATATTTCAGTAAATGCTTTAGAAAGAAGTACTGCGTCACACCAAGTGAATATGCTGCCCAGTTCAAGAGCAAAGTGCAAAGGTAACTATTCAGTTGACGGCTCCCCGCCCACGGCGGCCTGTTGCCCTTGCCCTGAAGTCCCCCGCTTATCCGGGTTGCAATTCCACCTTCATTCCAGCCAGGCTAAGATTTTCATCCACAAATTTATTGTCCCACAAGTTGGAGATCACCGCCGATATGTTGGGGTTTTGCAATGACCATACATATGCTTTCATGGGCGCTTTCATATCGCCGGGCACGATGTGGTTTACCTTGTCTATGCGCCACTGGGGCAGCGGCAACAAATTTTTGTGGTGCGTGGCCACAGCCATGGCAGACTTCATGCCTATCACCCCTACTCCTGCGGCTTTGGCTTCACGTATGGCATCGGACATATAGCCGCCATTTATTACATTGTAGGCGCACATCACTACATCGTACCTGCCCGATTTTGTGGCAGCACGGAGCACTCCGGCGGGGTCATTGTGGGTAGAGACCCCAAGATAGCGCACCAGACCTTCCTGCTTCAGTCGGTCAAAGGCCTCGTAAATTTCCGGTATTTGAACCTCTTCGGCACTGTTGGCACCATGGGGGCACATGAGGATATCGAAATATTTTTGCCCTGTCCGTTGCAGGCTGCCTTGCACAGATGCAAAGATAAAATCCTTGTATTCGCGGCCAGCCTCCACCTTGTGCGCATAGTCGGCCACCATGGCATTGGCCAGATACGAGGGATCCATAGAGCGTTGCTGGCCGGTCCAATAGGTGAGAAAATACCCGGGCTCATCTACCCCCCGTTCGTAGCGGATGTCGGCGGCCTTTTTGAGTATTGCTTGTTTTTTGCCTTCAGGCAAGCCATCAAATATTTCCCTGTACAGGCGGTTTCGTATTTCCAAAAAGCCGCTGACCTTGGTAGTCATAAACACTTCTTCGCGCTTTGAGGACGAGTCAATGATGAGCTTGTATCCCCGCTCACATTCGCCACGCCCATATGCCGGAGCCATGTCCAGGTAGTTGAGCCCCCGCTCTATGGCACGCTCTACCATTTGGTAGTTTGTGGTAGAAACAGGATCGCCGCCATTCACAATTTCCGAAATCATGAGACCGGTGCGACCAAGCTGTCGATAGGCCATGTCCGATTGTTTGTTGCGCCATTCGGGGGCTGACCTCATTTTTGAGGCATTTTCAAAAGCAAATGCTGCGGTACTAATTGAGGCTCCGGCTATGGCAAGCGAACCAGATTTGAGAAACTCCCTGCGGTCAATCATCGTGTCCTGATTTAGGTAAAAGATTAAGATTTTATTAAAAATACATATTCCATTCAAAAGTGTAAACAGGAATTTTTACAATTGGTTAGCTATGTGTTTATTTACAACTTCAAAAAAAACAAGAGAAAAATGGGCAAATTAATTATAATAGGAGCAGGTGGAGTCGGCAATGTAGTGGCACAAAAGTGCGCGCGAGAAAAGGATGTCTTTTCAGAAATACTGATAGCGTCGCGCACCAAATCCAAATGTGATGCCATAGCGGCAAGCATCAATCAACCGCATGTGAGCACAGCACAAGTTGATGCCGACAATGTGCAGGAGCTTGTGGCTTTGTTCAATAGTTTCAAACCCGAACTCGTCATCAACGTCGCACTACCCTACCAGGATCTTACCATCATGGATGCTTGCCTGCTGGCAGGCGTACACTACCTCGACACGGCCAACTACGAGCCCATTGATGTGGCCAAATTTGAATATAGCTGGCAGTGGGCTTATCAGGAAAAATTTAAGAAAGCCGGACTGATGGCTCTGTTGGGATGCGGCTTCGATCCCGGAGTTTCGGGCATTTACACTGCATACGCGCTCAAGCACCACTTCGATGAAATTCAGTATCTGGATATAATAGACTGCAACGCCGGTGACCACGGCAAGGCTTTCGCCACCAATTTCAACCCGGAGATCAACATCAGGGAGATAACTCAGAAAGGCAAATATTGGGAAAATGGCCAGTGGAAAGAAATCGATCCGCTCTCGGTACACCAACCGATTGGCTACCCCAACATAGGGCCAAGGGAGTCGTACCTGCTGTATCATGAGGAGCTGGAGTCGCTGGTAAAAAACATACCGAGCATCAAGCGGGCGCGTTTTTGGATGACCTTTGGCCAGGCCTATATCACCCATTTGCAGGTGCTGCAAAATGTGGGCATGACCAGCATTGTGCCCATCATTTACGAAGGCAAGGAGATCGTTCCTTTACAATTTTTGAAAGCTGTGCTGCCGGAACCTTCTGAACTTGGCGAAAATTACACAGGCGAAACCTCTATTGGTTGCCAGATCAGGGGCATCAAAGAGGGCAAAGACCGCACCTACTATATCTGGAACAATTGCAAACATCAGGATGCCTGGCAAGACGTACAGGCGCAGGGAGTATCTTATACCACAGGAGTACCGGCTATGCTTGGCGCAAAAATGATGATGACAGGCACCTGGATGAAAGCTGGGGTTTATAATGTGGAAGAAATGGATCCCGATCCGTTTATGAAAGAAATTGGCGGATACGGCCTGCCATGGAACGAAATCGTAAATGGTGAATTGGCCTTCGATGACTATAAATAAAACGGAATTGGACATTGATCTTGGGGCAATTCCGTCTCCATGTTTTGTGCTTGATGAAAAAAAGCTGATAAAGAACCTGGAATTGCTGCAAAAAATCCGGAAGGATGCAGGCATAGACATCCTTTGCGCATTCAAAGGATATGCCATGTGGTCCACATTTCCGCTCTTGCGAAAGTACTTAAGTGGTGCCACGGCCAGTTCGCTACACGAGGCACAGCTTTGCCATGAGCAATGGGGCAAAAAAGCACACCTCTGTGCGCCTGTATATACCGATGAAGAAATCGGACACATCACCGACATCAGCAGCCACATCACCTTCAATTCGCTGAGTCAGTTTCAGCGATTTGGAGCACTTGCACGGAATAAAAACCTGGAGATCGCACTACGCATCAATCCCGAGTATTCGGAAGTAGAAACTGATCTTTACAACCCATGTGTGCCGGGCAGCAGATTGGGCATCACGGCACAAGACCTGCCCGAAACCTTGCCGGATGGGGTGCGCGGACTGCATTTCCATGCGCTTTGCGAACAAAATTCTGACACCCTGGCCAGGTTGCTGGCGGTGGTGGAAGAAAAATTTGACAAACACCTGAGGCAGGTCAAGTGGCTCAATATCGGTGGAGGCCATCACTTTACCAGAAAAGACTATGATATTGATCTATTCGTAAACACCATCCACAGATTTAAGCAAAAATACCAAATCGACATTATTGCCGAGCCTGGGGAAGCGATCGGATGGCAAACCGGCTACCTGGTCTCGACGGTGCGCGATGTGGTCAGCTCCAACGGTTTTCATACAGCCATGCTCGACGTTTCCTTCTCGGCTCATATGCCCGATTGTCTCGAAATGCCCTATCAACCCGGGGTGTATGGCACGATAGCTCCGGACAAAAACAGCATTTCGTATCGACTGGGGGGACATACCTGCCTTGCAGGCGATTTTATGAGCAATTTCAATTTTCCACAGGCCTTGCAAATTGGTGACAAGATCGTATTTGACGATATGATCCACTATACCATGGTAAAAACCAATACTTTCAATGGCGTCAAATTGCCTTCTATTGGCATCTGGAAGAAAGAAGGACATTTTGAGCTGGTCAGGGAATTTGGATATGAAGATTATAAAGGCAGGTTGTCTTAAGAGCCGGTAAGCCATCAAATGACAAGCCCATTCGTGCATTCAGTGGCAAATATCCCATTCGTGCATTCATGGCAAATATCCCATTCGTGCATTCGTGGCAAATATCCCATTCGTG
>JAAUQL010000027.1 GCA_012033595.1 Cyclobacteriaceae bacterium
GCCTTTTTTTCCTGTATACCTTTTTACTATATATTTGCTCAAAATTCAGCTAAACGTAATCTGTTTTTTTTTACCATTCTGTTGGATTAAATTAATTCGCAAAGTTACAAAAAAAATTCTTGCATAAATTATTTAAGCATACCCTATTTGTAGGCAAAAAGGCATTCTTTCTGCCAAGTTGTCACTCAACCAACGAAGAAGCAGCCAAACTTATAATGAGGCGGGAGCAGGCCAATGGTCAGGTGATCTATACCGATTTTCAAAGCAAAGGCAGGGGGCAGCGGGGCAATTCCTGGGAATCTGAGGAAGGTGCAAATATTCTTATATCTGTGGTGCTCGATACCCATTTTATCGAGGCAACGGATTTTTTTCATTTGAATATCCTCACTTCATTGGCCATACATGATGTGCTCAACGAATACATCAAAATGGATGTGAAGATCAAATGGCCAAACGACCTGATGTTCGAAAATAAAAAAATTGCTGGCATCCTTATCGAAAATTACCTTAAGCAAAGTGTCATAGAATGGTGTATCGTTGGTGTCGGACTCAATATCAACCAACTCAAATTCAATGAGCCGGGGGCAGTATCACTGGCACAAATTTGCGGACAAACCTTTGACAGGGAGGAGTTGATCGGCTTACTGCTGCAAAAAGTGGAAGGGAGGTACCTTCAGCTTCAAAGAGGAGCGTTTACTAAGCTCAAAGATGAATATCATGAATCGTTGTATTGGAAAGGTCAGATTCATGTGTTTCAGGATACAGCAAACCGATTCTTCAATGGAAAAATTCTTGGTGTCGAATCGTCTGGAAAATTGCGCCTGGCGCTGGAAGATGGAGAACAGGCTTTCGATTTCAAAGAAATCAGGTTTATTAAATAATACTGATAAAGTTGAACTTTTTTTATTTACTATCGAATTATTTACCTTTGTCCGCATTTCAAAAATATCAATCAATACTATGTCAGAAATTAAATTTAAAGTAAAGGACATTGCCCTGGCAGACTGGGGTCGCAAAGAAATAGAATTGGCAGAGGCAGAAATGCCAGGCCTCATGTCTTTGCGCAGCGAATATGGGGATTCCAAACCACTGAAAGGAGCCAGGATAGCAGGATGTCTGCATATGACTATCCAAACTGCGGTCTTAATAGAAACGCTCATTGAGCTGGGAGCAGAGGTTTCGTGGTCTTCATGCAACATTTTCTCCACGCAGGATCATGCGGCAGCGGCAATAGCCAAAGCTGGTATACCTGTATTTGCCTGGAAAGGCATGAACGAAGAAGAGTTTGATTGGTGTATTGAACAAACATTGTTTGCCTTTGAAGATGGCAAAGCCCTCAATATGATCCTTGACGACGGCGGTGACCTTACTAATCTGGTGTTAGATCACCATCCGGAACTCGTTGGCGAAATCAAAGGCCTGTCGGAAGAAACTACTACCGGAGTACATAGACTGTACGAAAGGGTGAAAAAAGGCACTTTACCCATTCCTGCCATCAATGTGAACGATTCGGTGACAAAATCCAAATTTGACAATAAATACGGGTGCCGCGAGTCTTTGGTAGATGCTATCCGAAGGGCGACTGATGTGATGCTCGCCGGAAAAGTTGCTGTGGTGGCTGGCTATGGCGATGTCGGCAAAGGTTCTGCCCAATCCCTGAGTGGTTCTGGTGTGCGTGTTATTGTAACCGAAATAGACCCAATCTGCGCTTTGCAAGCAGCCATGGATGGATTTGAAGTAAAAAAACTTATAAATGCCGTAGCTGAAGCTAATATTATCGTCACCGCTACCGGAAACAAAAATATCGTAACGGCGGAGCATTTTAAATTGATGAAAGACAAAGCGATAGTGTGCAACATTGGCCACTTCGACAATGAGATAGATATGGCTTGGTTGAATAAAAACTACGGCCAGTCAAAGGTGCAGATCAAACCTCAGGTCGATCTCTACACAATAGACGGCAAAGACATCCTGGTATTGGCTGAAGGACGATTGGTGAACCTGGGCTGTGCCACCGGTCACCCTTCTTTCGTTATGTCCAATTCATTTACAAACCAAACCTTGGCTCAAATAGAGCTGTGGAAATATGGCGAAAAGTATGAAAATGCAGTCTATACCCTGCCTAAGCATCTTGATGAAAAAGTGGCAAGGCTGCATTTGGCCAAAATTGGAGTAGAACTAGATGAACTTTCTCCTGATCAGGCCGAATATATAGGTGTGGAAGTTAATGGCCCATTCAAGCCAGACTATTATCGATACTAATCATATAGTTGTCACATATCCAAAAAGCCCAATAGCAGTACATTGGGCTTTTTCATTTTTTTACCATGCCGTGAGGCTTGTCCTTTAAAAAGCTGACATTAATCATTGCGGTAAATCAACAGCCAACTATCTTTGCAACTCAATGAAAAATGCGGTGAATAGCACGACCAGGCATATCTATAATTCCCCCCTTCGGTTTAGCCGCTGGAGCAACAAAGCCTATGCGGTTTTCAACTCTATTGGTCGCCAGGTAATTATAAGTTTTTTGGCTGGTGCAGTGCGCTCATTGCAAACCGTAAAATCCACATTTGCTCCAATTTGGGAAAGCCTGCAAGGATACCGTGACGACGAAGCACACGACGAGTCAGCTTCCAGTCTCGACCCTACTTTGTCCCTTGAGTTGAACAATTGGATCACCCTTGTGGCTATAAAGCAAAATTCAGTTGTAGTATCGGGTCAGGTTCCATTTCTGTTTTATTATGTTTAAACATTGCAAAGGCCTATTCGGGTCTTTTTTTATTACCAGCCGATGTGTTTTCAAGCGCATCGGCTTTTTTTATTCTATCACAAAATCTAAATTTTAAATTGTAATGAGACGAAGTCTATGTTTAATTTCTTTGCTTTTTATATCCATGTTTTCATTTGCTCAGACCGATACTACCATCATAATGTCTGATATTATGATACATGGCAATCGAATAAATATGCCTTTTTCTGAGGTATCCAGAAATATGCACATCATCGGACAAGAGCAGATCAGGCGACAACCAGTTCAGAGTATTCCGGAAATCCTCAGTTATACACCAGGTGTCGACATGCGTCAACGCGGTCCGATGGGGGTGCAAGCAGATATCGGTATTAGAGGGGGCACATTTGAACAGACGCTCATTTTGGTCAATGGCATGAAGCTCACCGATCCGCAGACAGGGCATCATGTTATGAACATCCCTATGCCTCTCGACAATATCAAACAAATAGAGGTGCTGAAGGGGCCGGGAGCAAGGATATATGGACAAAATGCCTTTGCGGGTGCAGTCAACTTTATCACCATCACTCCGGAATTTCCGCGGCTGGGGCTGCGAGCCTATGGGGGGAGTTTTGGCAGCTATGGGGGCAACTTGTCCATTTCTTTGCCTTTTGGTGCTTACAAGCAATACATCTCATTTTCGAAAGACGTTTCTGATGGATATCGGCACAATACAGACTATAAAATCATCAATGGCTTTTACCAATCAACTTTAACTGTAAAAAACGGCTCGTTTGATGTCTTAATGGGATTTACCGATAGGAAATTCGGCGCCAATGGATTTTATGCCATTCCAAAATATACCGAGCAATACGAGGAGGTTCGTACAGGCTTGGCCAGTGTCGCTTATGTATCGGAATTTCAAAATTTCAGCATTAAACCCCGAGTATATTGGCGATGGAATGAAGACAATTATTTATTGGTGAGGGACAAGCCTTCAACATATCAAAATCTTCATGAAACCAACACCATTGGCACAGAAGTAAACGCCAATTATATGAGCAAATTTGGTATTTCTGGTCTGGGGGTCGAATACAGAAAGGAAGAGATAGCAGGTGAGTGGGTGAGAGGTGGAAATGAAAGCAAAAGTAACCTAGATGGATTTGACAGGGATAATGTTGGTCTTTATCTCGATCATCTCGTGCAATTGGGGCAGAAAACAGATATTACTGCCGGTGTTTATGTCAACTGGTATAGCGATTTTGGATGGAATGCCTTTCCAGGCTTAGAAGCGGGTTACAGCCTTACAGACAACATCCGTTTGTATGGCAATATCGGAACATCCTATCGGGTACCCACTTTTTACGATCAATACTACAGCAGTCCGCTGGAGCAGGGCAATCCCAATCTAAAACCTGAAGAAGCACTTAATTATGAAGTAGGAGCAAGATATTTAGACCATTGGTACGCGTTGGAGGCCAATGTATTCGTAAGAGATGCCAACGAACTGATCGATTGGGTGTTGGATCCGGTTGATAGTATCTGGAGAACTCAAAATTTCCAGGATGTCACCACCATGGGGGTTGAACTGGCAATGAATTTTGATTTTAAAAAGCGCATGGGTTCAAAATTTGTTCTCCACAATGTGTCGCTGAGCTATAACTTTTTAAATCAGAATCTGGCAGAGAAAGCAATCTCAACTTCCAGATACAATTTAGAAAACATTAGAAACCAGTTTATTTTCACCGCTGGTCATAGGGTGGTCTGGAAAATCAAGAACAGTTTTAACCTGAGGTACATCGACAGGGTAGAGCAGTCCGCTTATTATTTGATTGACGATCGATTGTATTACGAAAGCGATAAAGGACTTGTGTTCTTTTTGGAAGTAAAAAACCTGACAGACAAGCAATATACCGAAATAATGACTCCTATGCCGGGCAGGTGGATAATGGCCGGTTGCAATTTTAAAATAGATTTTTAACCAGCCATAACATATTTTTTTGCATGTGCAAAAGAGCTGGTGATTCTGATATTTTTCGGAAAGCACAGCTCTTTTGTCGTTTTGGTATTATAAAATTGTCATCAAATGTATGAGTGTTTTTTAAATATTTGACCTTTGATTAAAAAATCGATAATAAAAAGATAATTTCTTTTTGATAATTATAAAATGGTATTTTAAGGTTATTTATTTATCTTTGAGCACAATCGTGTACAATCGAATAAATAATTAATATAATTTTTTGAATATAATTATTTTTATTTAATTTTACACTTATCCAAGGATATAAATTGGATAGACAACCAATTAATAGTAGTTTAGTATAGCTCCAATGGCAAAAAGAAATCAAATACTCATTATTGATGATGACGAAGCCATGTGCCAATTATTAAAAAAGCTGTTTGAACGTGATTACGATGTTGTGACCAAGAACAACGGAATGGCGGCAATGTACTGGCTGGTAGCAGGAAATATACCAGACCTTATCATTACAGACCTCGATATGCCCAACTTAATGGTGAAGAATTTATCATCAATCTTAAAAAAAGCGGCTATTACAAAGAGGTGCCTTTCATCATTATTACCGGATATAACAATAAGGAGCAAAAGCTCAGGAATATGAAGTTGGGGGTACATGATTATTTTATTAAACCTTTTAATCCAAAGGATTTATTGTTTTCAGCCGAAGTAGTTTTAAAACACAGCCTCAAAAAATTAAGTATCCAATGAAACAACTATACAACCACGCAGAATGTAGTATTGATCGCGACGAACGGGTCATAGATTCTTATAAGGGAAAAATTTTGTTCATTGGCTCCAATGCCAAGGATGTTTGTCAGCATTTTGTTGATCTGAATTATACCGGGCTTTCTATGCCCAGTTTTTCCAAATCATTTTATTGGCTGGAAAACCAAATACTATCCGGAGCAGAACTCCCTGTTGCCATAGTTTCAGACTTTGAGCTGATCGATGGCAACGTGTATTCATTCTATTATAAAATCAACTCCAACAGACTGCTGAAGATGATCCCATTTATTGTTTTGGCAAAAAACAAAAACAGGGAAGAGAAAATAAAGGCATTAAAAGTTGGCATCGATGATTTCTATCTGGATAATTTCAATGCAGCGGACATCAATGACCGTATCCAATTCCTTAAGGAGTTCAAAAAATTAACACTAAATATAGAGCCAGAGCCGGAGATAAATTTGAACCATTTTATACCGCTGTTCAAGATGCCTATGCTTAAAAGGTTGGTCGATATCCTGGTGGCCGCCATCAGCTTGATTATTTTGAGCCCATTTTTACTGACCATTGCAATTCTTATTAAGTTAGAATCCAAGGGGCCGGTTTTTTATGTGAGCAAGAGAACGGGAACGGGATACAAAATTTTCAATTTTTATAAATTCCGCACCATGCGTAAAGATGCAGACAAAGAAATTAAGAATTTGAAGCACCTCAATCAGTATAGCGGCAATGGTAAATCATCATCTTTTATTAAAATTGAAAACGATCCTCGAGTAACCAAACTGGGATCTTTCTTGAGAAACACCAGCCTGGATGAACTGCCACAATTGTTCAATGTCTTGATTGGTGATATGTCGCTGGTTGGCAACAGACCCTTGCCCTTGTACGAAGCTGAGCAATTGACCAGGGATCAGTGGGCCAAGAGGTTTCTGGCGCCTGCGGGAATTACCGGGCTGTGGCAGGTGACCAAGCGAGGAAAAGGAAATATGTCTGAAGAAGAACGAATGGAACTTGATATGGCATACGCCGAAAAAAGCTCTTTCTTTTATGATCTAACATTGATCTTGAGGACATTCCCGGCCTTGTTCCAAGAGGAAAAAGTGTAGCTTGTTTTATGGTACACTTTTTTGAGCTGATCATTTTTCTTTTTTTTCTATTCTCTGTCGGCTATCTGTTGCTATTTGCATTGGCTGGGCGCATATTTAAAAACAAAGAAATCACTAAATCACATGGCTTTTTAAAGGCGCTGGTATTGCTGCCTTCTTATAAAGAGGACAATGTGATAGTACACTCGGCAAATAGTGCCTTAAAGTTTCATTATCCTTCAGATGCGTATCAGGTAGCCGTGATTGCTGATGGCCTCCAGCCCGAAACAATCGGCCAATTAAAAAACCTAAAGGGTCTTGATGTGATCGAAGTCGCTTTTGAAAAAAGCACCAAGGTGAAATCGTTGCAAAGTGCGATGAGGTTTTATCAAGGTGCTGCTTTCGATTTTGTAGTCATCTTGGATGCGGACAACGTGGGCGATCTCGGTTTCTTGAGCAAGATCAACGATGCATTTGCTGCTGGTTACAAATCGGTTCAGGGCCGGCGAGTAGCCAAAAATGCCAATACCAGTATAGCTGTGCTCGATGGCTTGAGCGAGGCAATCAACAATCATATTTTCAGGCGCGGTTACAATGCCCTCGGGGCATCAGCTTCTTTGATCGGCTCAGGTATGGCATTTGAGTTCAATTTGTTTAGAAAAGTAATTTCCACCATGAATTCTGTGGGGGGCTTTGATCGAGAGTTGCATGCACTGCTTCTAGCAAGGGGCATAAAAACCAAATATTTGCCGGAAGCATTGATGTATGATGAAAAAGTAGACAATTCGAAAAGTCTGGGAAATCAGCGAAAGAGATGGATTTCCAGTCAGTTTTTTTATCTTAAAAAATACTTTTGGCCTGGTCTGAAGGGTTTGTTCTCCGGCAATTTCAATTATTTCGATGCTACCGTTTTGAGCAATCTCATATTGCCCAGGGTGTTATTACTGGGTCTCCTGGTGATTTCTACCTTATTGGCTTATGTATTTGACACGTATTTAATGCTTTCGCCTCACTATTGGCTGTTGCTTTTAGTTTGCCTGCTGGTGGCCCTTGTCATCTCAGTGCCGGCAAATTTGCTCACTTTCAAGACTGCGAGGGCGCTGTTGCTGGTGCCGGTGTCATTTATCATCTTAATGCGCTCGCTCATTTTAAGTTGGAATTCGAACAAGGATTTTATTCATACACCACATGGGGTACAACATACGGACAGTAAATTACCTTGAAAAAATGGATTCATCCTATACGACAACCAATCCACTAGTTTCGATTATCTCCTTAAATTATAATCAGTTGGAGGTCACAGCTGCTTTTGTCGCTTCATGCAATCATTTGACCTATAAGCATTTTGAATTGATCATTGTTGACAACAACTCTAAAGAGGATCCGACAGAAAGGCTTTTGAATATCAATCCGAATACAATTATTTATAGACTGCCAGAAAACCTGGGTTTTACCGGGGGGAATAATTTTGGTATGAATAAGGCCAAGGGGGATTTTGTATTTATTGTCAATAACGATACGGAGGTTACCGCTGATTTGCTGGGTCACCTGTTGGAGCCTTTTTTGAGGACAAATCCATTGGAGTGGTTTGTCCAAAAATAAAATATTTTGATCAGCCAGACATGATCCAATACGCCGGGTACACCAAAATAAATCCGTTTACCGGGCGCAACAAGGCTTTGGGGAGCAAACAAATCGATGAAGGACAATTTGATGAAAGTGGAACTACCCCATATGCACATGGAGCAGCAATGATGGTGAAAAGGGAAGTTATAGAGCAGGTGGGCATGTTTCCCGAAGACTTTTTTATCTATTATGAAGAGCTGGATTGGTCGGCAAGGATTACCAAAGCAGGGTATAGCATTTACTATCAGTCCAAAGGTGTGATATATCATAAGGAGTCGATCACTATGGGTAAGGAGAGCTCCATTAAAGCCTACTACCATACCAAAAACCGCATTTATTTTATGAGAAGGAATTTTTCTAAAATCGAGTTTGCAGTTTTTAGCATGTACCTGATCTTGCTGATTATACCAAAATCATTTTTGAAATACATAACTAAAGGTCAATACGAACATTTGAAGTCCTTTAATAGGGCATTATTGTGGAATATTAAAAATTAAAATTTATGTCGAAATCATTAATCACAGGCGGAGCCGGGTTTATCGGATCCCATGTAGCCAAACATTGCTTGAACTTAGGACATGAAGTTGTCATTTTAGATGACCTAAGTGGGGGTTTTGAAGATTATATTCCGCAGGGAGCCCATTTTGTAAAGGGTTCCATCACCGATCATGCTTTGCTGGCAGAGCTATTTGATAAGTATGAATTTGATTATGTTTATCATCTGGCCGCCTATGCGGCAGAAGGGCTTTCACACTTTATCAGAAGGTTTAATTATACAAACAATTTGATTGGAAGCGTAAATCTGATTAACGAATCGGTAAAGCACAAGGTGAAATGTTTTGTTTTTACCAGCTCTATTGCAGTGTACGGACCAGGTCAACTACCCATGACAGAAGATATGATTCCGGAACCTGAAGATCCGTATGGAGTGGCAAAATATGCTGTTGAAATGGATTTGAAAGCTGCGAAGCACATGTGGCCGAATTTTAATTATGTAGTTTTCAGGCCGCACAATGTTTATGGAGAAAATCAGAATATTGGTGATAAATACCGTAATGTAATAGGTATATTCATGAATCAAATAATGCAGGGTAAACCCCTCACCGTTTTTGGTGACGGCAAACAAACCCGTGCATTTTCATATATAGACGATGTGGCAATTCCCATCGCCCATTGTGTCGATAATACAAAAACCTACAACGAAATATTTAATATCGGAGCGGATAAGCCCTATTCTGTAAATGAGTTGATCGATGTGGTCGCCCGAAAATTTGGCGTATCGCCTCAAATAAGTTATCTGCAAGCAAGAAAAGAAGTAATGCATGCATATTCGGATCACTCCAAAGCGCACGAGTTTTTTAAACTTGAGCATCCGGTTTCTTTGGAGGAAGGAATTGGAAAAATGGCTGAATGGGCAAAAAATGCAGGGGCACGTGAAAGTAGTGAATTTGGCGAAATAGAAGTAAAAGAAAACCTGCCTGATAGCTGGAAGAGATAGAATTGCCAAACCAAAGCTTGATGAAGCGTTTCAAAATCATTCACACCATACGACAAGGCAAAATCGGGGGCGGAGAAACCCACGTATTGAGCCTTGTCAAATATCTGGATCCCGAAAAATTTGATTCAGCCGTATTGGCTTTTACCGATGGTGAACTCATCAGCACCCTGAACAATCTCCAGGTCAAAAATAATATCATTCACACCACCAAACCTTTCGATTTTCGTGTGTGGAGACAGGTGTTGGCGTATTTTAAAGCACAAAAGCCAGATTTGATTCACGCCCATGGCACCAGGGCTTGTTCTAATTCATTGTGGGCAGCCAGAAAATTGGGAGTTCCGATTATTTATACCATTCACGGCTGGTCTTTTCATGAAGCCAACGGCAAGTTGGTGAATGCATTAAGAATTTATTCCGAAAAATATTTGACTGAAAAGGTTGATCTGAACATCAACGTTTCTAATTCTGATAAGAAAATCGGTGAGCGTGCTTTTAAACTTACCAACGCTGCGGTTATAGAAAATGGTGTGGACTTAAATTTTTTCAACCCGGATTTGAATTTTAATTCTATCAGGAAGCAATTTGGTATTCCCGAAAGGGCAGTCTTAATAGGGCATTTGGCGCGGATGACAGTGCAAAAAGACCCTTTCACCCTTTTGGAGGCCGCCAAGCTACTTTTAGATAGCGGCCGATCGTTTTATTTTATCTTCGTCGGAGGTGGAGATCTTAAAAGTGAGTTGGTAAAACGTACTTATGATTTTAAAATCGAAAAATTTGTGAAATTCTCTGATTTCGCCACCGATGTACGTCCCTTTCTCCAATCGATAGATATTTTTTGCCTGCCGTCATTATGGGAAGGATTGCCAATAGGTATGCTCGAAGCACTTGCAATGAAAAAATACGTGGTGGCCAGTGATCTGGACGTGCACAAAGATATGCAAAATAGAAACATGGAGATGATCGATCTGTTTTCGGTGCGTTCTGTCCCTGCTTTGGCTGACGCCCTCATTTTGGCCAGCGGCAAACTTCAGAGAAAATCTGATTATGGAAAGATGGATAATATTGACATACTTCCCAAAATAAAGGTTTTGGAAAAATACTATCACGATTTGCTTAAAGCGGAGGCTTATGATTGATTATTTAAGGCAACTTCCAGATCGGTTAACGAGAATTACTACTTCTAGCAAGTTGATCAAAGAAATCGATGGGCTAAGGTTTGCGGCCATTTTGCCGGTGGTGGTCAACCATTTACAACAACGGGTAATGGATAATGCTCCTGTTCCCATTGAAGAAAATACAGCTTCGATTTACGTAGGCAGAGGGGGTGTAGGGGTAGAATTATTTTTTGTGATTAGTGGGTTTGTGCTTGCGCTACCATTTGCGTCTCATTATTTGTTTGGTTCGAAGAAGGTGAACCTAAAAAGTTATTTCGTTAGGAGACTGACCAGGCTCGAACCCCCATATGTGATTTCGATGACCGGTTTCCTTATTGTACTACTGGTAATAGTGAATATGCCCTTTTCAGAAATCTTCCCGCACTATTTGGCCAGTATTTTTTATATGCACAATATCATTTACCACACCTGGAGCGCACTAAACCCGGTGGCATGGTCACTGGAAGTTGAAGTACAGTTTTATATCCTTGCACCGCTTTTGGCTTTCGTTTTCTTTAGTCATGGCAACCGCAAGCACATCAACCTTTTGCTATTTATTTCAATTATAGCCATCATTTTGATCCAACAGTATTTTGGTCTTCAAAAGCCCCCGTACTTTTTGACTATTCTTGCTTATTTCCAACTCTTTTTGACAGGCTTTATTCTGGTTAACCTCTATTTAACTAGCTGGAAAAAACATGTAGTCAGAAGTTATGTATTTGACGTGTTGGGCATTGTGGCTTTTGTAGGAATGTTCATGTCCACCGGTTTCGATTTGCATAAACGTCTTTTGCTTGTTTTGTTTATTTTCCTATTTATTTATTCTGTATTTCGCGGAAAACTGATCAATTCATTCTTCACCAACAAGTGGGTTACCAGTATAGGAGGGATGTGTTACACCATTTATCTGTTACACCTCCCTCTTGCAGAATTATATATCAGGTTGGCCAAACCATTGTATATCGGCAACACCTGGGGCATCAATTTGCTTATTCATACTTTGGTATTTTTGCCTTTAGTGCTCATTATCAGCATAGTATTTTTTTTACTAGTGGAAAAACCTTGCATGGATAGAGATTGGCCAAAAAAACTTATTATGTGGTTCAGAGCCCGGTTTTCATAAATCTATTTGCAGGCTACCAATAATTAATTGTTATATTTCAAGGTTAAAGACCTGACATATTCTTGGAGTTTATAGGTATAATGCTTAGTGCTGACTTTTATGATAAAGTCGTAGCCAAGTATTACATCTTTTTTTTTATGTGCATTTAGCCATATACATATTATGAAATATATTTGGAATTAAAACTAAACAGCAATCATGCGTTGGCCATCCGAAGTTACCAGGTTAATATCTATTTGCCTTGTATTATTTTTAAGTAGTGTGAGTGGTTTAAAGGCGCAATCCTCTTTTAAGCCCATTAGCAAACCCAATCCTTTCAAGCCCGGTCAAAATTCACCTTTTGGCTACTGGGAATACCTGCCTGATGGATACAATTCAAATTTAGACAAATGGCCGCTTATTGTTTTTTTACCCGGGTTGGGCGAAAAAGGTAATGGTACCACAGAATTGAACAAATTGCTCTCCAATGGCCCGCCAAAATTGATTAATAAGGGTAAGGATTTTCCATTTTTGATTATGTCACCCCAAAGCTGGAATGGGTGGTGGGATGCAGATGTGCTGGTCTATTTCCTCGATCATTTGGAGAAAAACTATCGGGTAGATAAAGATCGCGTATATTTTACCGGATTGAGTGCTGGAGGTATAGGTACATGGGGATTTTGCACCAAGTACCCTGAACGTGTGGCGGCAATGGTGGCTATAGCAGGAAGTGGGGAAGGATTAAAAAATCCATGCAATCTTAGCGATGTGCCGGTTTGGGCTTTTCATGGCGATGCCGACGGTACTGTGTCTCCTTATGGTTCTATCAATGCGGTAAATAATCTTAACAAATGCACTCCAAAACCAGACCCTAAAGCAAAGCTAACAATTTATCCGGGAGTGGGGCATAACTCCTGGGATCGAACCTACGATGGATCTGGTATGGGTAAAGAAAGTAAGAGCTACGATCCTTTTGACATCAGTATTTACGACTGGTTTCTTCAATATTCCAAAAAAAAATATCGGTAAACCTAGGTAACGACCGTACCGTCACGTTGCCCACCAGTGATATCACCCTCAATAGCACTATTTCTTCAGCCAATCCGATTACTACTTATGCCTGGACTAAGCAATCTGGCCCGACAGCTACCCTTGCCAATGCCAACACACCTACCCTTTCCGTTTCGAAATTAGTAGAAGGAACCTATATTTTCCGTCTAACGATCACTGATAACAAAGGAAGCCAGGTTTATGACGAGGTAAAAGTGAGTGTTTTACCACAAGAGGTCAATAACGCTCCAAAGGTTGATGCTGGAATTGATCAGGTTATTGTTCCCCCTACAAATTTTGTGGTGATAGAGGGGAAAGGCATAGATGGGGATGGAAGTATTGTTTCTTATTCCTGGAAAAGGTAAGTGGGCCTGCCGCCTCGTTACAAAATCAAAATACCGCTATACTGACTGCCACCAATGTGGTGCCTGGTATTTATGTCTTTGGTCTCACCGTAACTGATGATGATGGTGCAACCGGATATGATGAAATGAAGGTGACCGTTGAAGTGGCCAATGTTGATCCCCAAGCCGATGCTGGCGATGACAAAACCATACAATTACCAACCAGTAGCCTTGTGTTGGAAGGCCATGGTACTGATTCAGATGGTAGTATAGCTACCTACGAATGGTCAAAGCAAAGTGGGCCAACAGCCACTCTGGTAAACCCAAATACGGCCATCCTTACGTTAAAGGATTTGGTACAAGGAAATTATACAATTAGGCTCACCGTTACTGATAACAAAGGTGCTACGGCCTATGACGAAATGAAGTTGATCGTTGAGGCTGTTAATTCATCGCCCACTGCCTCAGCCGGTTTGGACAAAGCCCTGAAATTGCCAGTGAATTCGACCAACCTGGAAGGTAGTGGTATCGACAATGATGGTACTGTGGTTTCTTACTCCTGGGTGAAAGTGAGCGGAGGAGTCGCAACTTTGACCAATACCAAAGCTTCAACACTTTCAATTGAAGACCTGGTAGCCGGTGAATATATTTTTGGTCTTACTGTATCTGATGATGATGGGGCAACGGGATACGATGAAGTAAAGGTGACCGTAGATGCAGCCAATCAATTGCCACAGGCAAAAGCTGGTAGCGATGTGATACTATATCTTCCCACAAATTCCATTTCCATTGATGGGATGGGGTTAGATGGTGATGGAACTATCGTTACTTACCAATGGCTTAAAAAAAGCGGACCTGCCGCTATAATTGATAACACCGACCAACCGACCGTTAGCCTATCGAGTCTGGTACAAGGCACTTATGTGTTATCTTTTACCGTCGAGGACAATGATGGCGGCAGTGCCACTGACGAAGTATCAATATTTGTACTGGTCGCCAATGAACCGCCCAAAGCCTTTGCAGGAGATGATATCGTCTTGCAATTACCAACAAATTCTACCACTATTTCGGGTAAGGGCTCTGATGCAGATGGAATTATTGCCTCTTATGCTTGGGAAAAAGTGAGTGGTCCAGATGCGAAAATGGAAAACATGAGCAGTGCGACATTAAAAATATCTGAGTTGCTGGAGGGGAATTATGTCTTTGGCCTCACCGTAGTAGACGATGATGGAGCCAGCAACTATGACGAGGTAAATGTGAATGTAACTAGTGCCAATTCAAATCCTCAAGTAGATGCAGGTGAAGATCAGCAAATCACTTTGCCCACCAATACCATCAATATTACAGCATTTGCAAGCGATCAGGATGGTTCGGTGATATCATACTTGTGGGAAAAGACAAGTGGAGGATCAGCCAGTTTAATCAATATAAATACATCTGTTTTGTCTGTGGAAGATCTAGTTGCCGGGGTATATACCTTCTCGATTACGGTGACTGATAATGATGGAGCAAGCGCCGCTGATTTGGTAAAAGTTACGGTTTTGAATGCCAACAGTCCTCCAAAAGCCAATGCAGGTACAGATATCAATTTGACTTTGCCTACCAACTCTGTGATTATTGAGGGGATGGGAAGCGATAAAGATGGATCTGTCGCAAGCCAGAAATGGATAAAAGTTTCTGGTCCGGGCGTTACCATGAGCAATGACACAAAGCTTGACCTGTCTTTGAATGATTTGCTACAAGGTACCTATGTTTTCGGGCTGACGGTATTCGATAATTTAGGAGCTTCGGGGTATGATGAAGTTATTGTAAATGTATCGCCAGAGCCGGTAAATATAATTCCAAATGTTGATGCAGGGCCAGATATAGCTATTACCCTCCCAACCAATACAACAAAACTCTCCAGCACCTCAAACGACCCGGATGGAAGTATTATCAACTACTTGTGGGAAAAATCCAGTGGAGGAGCAGTAAACGTATTGACGCCAAACCAGCCACAAACCGACCTAAATGGATTAGCGGCCGGCCAATATGTATTTACCATTACGGTTACTGATAATAAAGGAGCCAAAAAATCCGACGAGGTGAAGGTTACTGTTTTTGAGCAAGCGAAAAACAACCCACCGGTAGTTAAGGCTGGTACGGATATCAACATTCGTTTGCCGCAAGCATCAGCCACTTTTGCTACTACGGTTACCGATTCTGATGGCACCATTGCGAGTTTTTCCTGGTTTCAGGTGTCTGGTCCCAATACGGCTATGTTTAACAACAAAACCATTCAAAACCCAAGCATATCAGGTTTGATCGTTGGGAAGTATACCTTTAGATTGACTGCCACCGACAACGACGGGGAGGCTACTAGTGACGAAATTGTTGTCTCCGTAAATGACATAAACCAAGCACCTGGTGTAGATGCAGGATCAGATATATTGATTTTATTACCTGACAATTCTGTTTCAATTAGTGCTGATGCCTCAGATCTGGATGGCACCATTGCCACCTACTTCTGGAAAAGGGTAAGTGGGCCAAACGGGGAAACCATGACTAATGTGAATACCCAAACCGTGAATATCTCTAATCTGAGCGCAGGTATATATGTGTATCAGGTGGATGTCACAGACAATGAAGGGGCTATTGGCAGCGACCAGATTAAAGTAACGGTGCAAGCGCTCAATAAAATACCACAAGCTTACGCAGGTGTTGATTTCGACATCCAATTACCTACGGACAAAACCAACGTATATGGCTCAGGAAAGGATGATGATGGAACTATCGTCACATACGGTTGGAGCAAGCTAAGCGGGCCAGTGGTGACCATGGTCAATCAAAATACGGCTACCCTATCTTTAGAAAATCTTTTGGCTGGAACATACAGTTTCAGACTTACTGTTACAGACAATAGTGGTGCAAGTAATTTTGATGATGTCATAATCAAGGTATTGCCAATTGTGGAAAACATCGCTCCTCAAGCATTTGCAGGAAACGATAAGTCCATCACATTGCCTACCAGCTCGGTTACATTTGATGGTTCAGGCATAGATAGTGATGGTTCTATTTCTGCATATTTTTGGGAGAAGATCAATGGCGGGGCGGCCACCTTATCCAATATCAACAATGCCATTTTATCTGTAAAAAACTTAGTTCAGGGGGTATATGTATTTAGATTGACTGTGACCGACAACGCTGGAGCTAAAGGGTATGACGAAGTGGAACTCGTCGTAAATCCAGAGTTTGTCAACCAACCGCCGAGAATCAATGCCGGTCCAGACATCAAGCTTACACTTCCTGTCAATTCTGTTAATATTACAGGTAAAGGAAACGACCTCGACGGCACCATCATCAGCTATCTTTGGCAAAAAACATCAGGCCCTACGGCAACACTTAGCAATACTGATAAGTCAACATTGAGTGTATCTAACCTGTCGGAAGGTTCTTATAGCTTTACCATTACGGTAACGGACGATAAGGGCGCAAGTGCTTCAGACAAAGTAGATGTATTTGTAAGCTCCACTATTGTGAATCAGTTGCCACAGGCCAATGCGGGAGAAGACAGGGAAATTAGTTTGCCGACCAGCACCGTCACTCTCGATGGCAATGGTTCTGATCCGGATGGTAGTATTGCAAGTTATGCCTGGATCAAAATTTCTGGTCCCACTGCCAAACTTACCAATGATCAAACTGCCAGGTTAAGTTTAAGCGAGCTGGTTTCCGGAACTTATACTTTCAGACTTACTGTAGTTGATAACTTGGGTTTGAGCAATTCGGATGAAGTAAAAGTTCTGGTGCATCCGGAAGAAGTCAACAAAATTCCGTTTGTAAATGCTGGAGATGATAAAGTCATCGTATTACCTACCAATTCCATAAACATAGAAGGCGGTGGTTCTGACTCCGATGGCACAATTGTTTCTTATAAATGGACTAAGATATCCGGCCCTGCAGCTACCATGTCAAATACAGACAAAAATCTACTGGTACTTGCCGGACTTGTTGAGGGAACATATACCTTCCGACTTACGGTCATAGATGATGAAGGTGCCAGTGCGTTTGATCAGATGGTGCTGACAGTGAATGCAGGTACTGTAAATCAGAAACCTGTTGCCTATGCAGGAATTAATAAAAGCATAAAACTACCCACTAATACAGTAGTTTTAGACGGAAGCGGTTCTGATGCCGATGGCTCTATCGCAGCATACAGGTGGCAAAAAGTGACTGGGGCTGCCGCAGTATTGTCCAATATTAATACAGCATCACTCACAGTCAATAATATGGTAGCCGGCACGTATATTTTCAGATTGACCGTAACCGACGACGATGGTGATAAAAGCTCGGATGATGTACGTGTAGTAGTGGTGACGTCAGATGTAAATACAAATCCAGTCGTAAATGCAGGCAACGATATCAATATTCAGTTGCCTACCAACAGTGCAAATCTGACTGCTCTGGCCAGCGACGCCAATGGCAGTATTGACAGCTATCAATGGAAACAGATCGGTGGCAGCGCTGTCACAACTTCTGATCTTAACCAATCCAGCCTGTCGTTGACCAACCTGAGCATCGGAGTGTATTTATTTAGGATCACCGTCACAGACAATGAAGGGGCAACCGATTTTGATGAAATAAAAGTGACTGTAGAGCACAGCAGTGTGAATGCAGCCCCCATTGCCGATGCAGGAGATGATATACAGTTATCATTGCCCACCAACGCAGTGACCATAGTCGGTAAGGGCAGTGATGTCGATGGCACAATTTCCAGTTACAGTTGGGTGAAAATCAGTGGGCCTTCCGTCACTATAAGCAACGGCACCGGAGCAACAGTTTCTTTGTCGGATATGACAGAGGGAAAATATGTATTTCGTTTTACGGTGAAAGATAATAGTGGAGGGTCAGCACAGGATGAAGTGATAGTGTATTTAACCCCTGAAATAGTTAACAAAGCACCAGAGGCTCAAGCTGGCAAAGATGCAGAGTTGATCCTTCCAAACAACAGCATCACGATAGATGGAACGGGCAGTGACGTAGATGGATTTATAGTTACTTACGCATGGCAACAGGTTTCTGGTCCGGATTTGGCTATTGGCATACTGAATAGTTCAAAATTGATCTTGAAAAATCTGGCAGAAGGCTCATATCAATTTAAACTAACAGTAACGGACAACGAAGAGGCAAGTGGATCAGATTATGTATCGGTAATGGTGTATCCTGAAAATTCAAATTTTCCCCCAATTGTGAACTTGGGAGAAGGCTTCTCAAATTCATTGCCTTTAGATAGCTTAACAATAGAGGCAAAAGTGAGTGATCCCGATGGGACAATAGTAGCATACAACTGGCAAAAGCTGTCAGGTGCCCAGGTTACCCTACAGCCAAATAATGACAGGTTGGTGTTGAAAGATATAAAGGAAGGAACATATGTTTTTCGCCTAAGCGTGACGGACGACGATGGAGCCAGCGCTTTTGCAGACATCATCATCACCATCAACCCATCCAATATAAATAGAAGTCCTCGGGTAGATGCTGGCAGCGATATGTATATCACCCTGCCGCTCGATTCTGTTGAATTGTTGGCTACAGCCAATGATCCTGATGGAGATGCATTGACTGTGGTATGGAAGCAGCTCTCTGGGTCATTGGTGTCTTTGGATGGAGTTGGAAGTTTGGTTTTGAAAGTGACCAATCTCAATGAGGGCAGTTATGTATTTGAATTTGCGGCCACTGACCATCTTGGGGCTACAGCCACAGATCAGGTTCGGTTGTTTGTATCGCCGTTGCCTTCGGAAAATATGCCTCCTATTGCCATAGCAGGCGCAGATACTACACTGATGAAATCATTAAATAACATAATGATTATTGGTGGCAGCTACGATGCCGACGGTTTAATCCTTTCTTATCAATGGCAATTGATCCATGGTCCAGTGATCGACAATGAGATCATCTATTCCGATACGTTGATATTAAGGAATTTAGAGGTTGGAGAATATGTGTACCGGCTCACAGTAATGGACAACGATTCGGCAGAAGCCAGTGATGAGCTGAGCATTATTATTTTAGAGAATGATCTCGACGACTTAGGCGCGCATAAGGTTTTCTCGCCCGATGGCAACGGCATAGATGACTATTGGGAGATAGACAACCTGGACATGGTGTCGGGATGCCGCTTACTGATATTCAACCGTTTTGGGCTCAAGGTATTCGAGAGCAACAATTACAACAACGACTGGGACGGTACGTATGGTGGGCGAACTTTGCCAGAAGGCGACTACTACTATGTGATCAAATGTGATGATAAGGCCAAAGTGGCCAGCGGTGGGGTTAGGATTATAAAGGATTACTAAAGAATTGGTAAGTCTGCCTTGGATAAACCCAAACAGGGTAGCGGTGGGGCAGCGCAAGCCAATGCGAACAGCATACAGATGAAAAAAAATATTATTCTATTACAGATGGTTTTGAGTATGTCCTTGGTGAGCCAGGGGCAGCAATACCCATATTTCAACCAGTACATTCTCAATCCATATGTTTACAATCCGGCCACGATAGGCAATAGTGGCTACAACGAATTAAATTTTTTTTATCGGCAGCAATGGTTGGGGGTTAACGATGCCCCCAAGACACAGGCATTCAATTTCCAATATCCCACGCGGAAGAGTTTGTCGTTTGGGCTCAATTTTTACAACGACAAGGCGGTATTGCTGAGCAGCAGTTCGCTTACCCTTGGATTGGCCTACAAAGTGCCTTTATCAGACCGGCAGTATATCAAATTTGGATTGTCAAGTGGTTTGGGGATGAACAATTTTGATCTGGAACAAGTTGAAAATCCCGATGATCCGGCCGTGCGAGGAGTGCTCGACAAGACGTCCTTTCTCACGGGTCAATTTGGAGTACACTATTACCTCAAAGGGCTAAAGCTTGGATTTTCGCTACCGCAATTGTATAAATACAGCGCATTGGATACGGAGGATTTCCAGCGGATCGACATTGATCAATTGGACAATTATATACTGACGGCGAGCTATAAGTTTGCGATAGGAGCGAGCAACCTTGGCTTGGAGCCCTTTGCGCTGTATCGCAAGAGCGAATTGCTTCCCACGATGGTGGAGGCAGGAGCAATGCTGGATTACAAGGAGGTGTTCTGGGTGGGAGGTAGTTACCGCAAAGACTATGGCGGAACGGGCTATGTAGGCTTCGACATCATGCAGAACCTGTCATTTGGCTATGCCTACGAGTTTGCCGGTGGCCAGCAGGTGAGTCTTGGCAAAGGCACCCACGAGTTCAATTTCAAGGTTCGCTTTGGCAAGGATAAGAACAAGAAAGAAAAGCAGCTGTTGACCCAGTCGGCCAGGGATGAGGAATATGCAACGCCCATTGTGCTAGAGAAAAGGCCCACAGTTGAAGCAGAAACAACACCGGCGATACTGCCGCAAGAGTCCGATCTTACTGTCACCGCCCCAGAGATTAGCGGCGATGAAGAAGTACAGGAAGAAGAGGTGATAGAAATAGAAGAAACAGCAATAGAAGACCTGCCCGACCCAAACATCAACAAGCCAAAGCCGGCATTTGCCCAGGGCTACTACGTGGTTTTGGGGGCATTTGAGATATTCGAAAACGCGGTGAACTACAAAGGAATATTGGAAAAGAAAGGGATAGAAACGCGCTTTGGCTATGTCGAAGACCGGAAGCTCTACTATGTATATCATCTGCATACCAGCAGCTTTGACGAAGCCAGGAAACTCCAGTCGCAATTCGCCCGGCTCAAAGAATTCAATGATGCGTGGGTGTATGATGTGAGGTAAATAGGCCTAAACACGAATACCATCTACAAAAACCCGAAATTGCAATGATTCAATTTCGGGTTTTTTATTAAACTCTACTTTCCATCGCTTATCCTCAATAGGAAATGGAACTTAAAAAATGGCAACTGGAGAATCTGCGTATATTTTCCTACTTCTTTGCTAGTGATAATCCTTCAAAATATCTTTTTTCAGCAATTATTGATTGATTTCCGGCCATGGTGGAATGCGATGTATCTAAAGCCATCAAAAAGTTAACAAAAAGATAATTTTAAGTTGTTGTTTCAGAAAACTTACATCAATAAAGGCTAAAATCATGCATTTGAGATGTGCTCAGGAAGATGCTAGTGAGAGGAATGGTGCACTTAATTTATTATATCATAGCAAGTTACATATTTTATTTTCTAGTTTGACGGGTAATACTAAATAGGGCGTAAATCACACTTCGAAAGAATCTTGGGCAAAAGAATTTTTTTTAAGATTCGAAGACTAAAAATATTACTAAAATTATTTTTTATATAAAAATATTTATATAATTTTATGCCAAATTAATTCCATAGGTGTAAGGTGTTCAATCTATGAGAGTTCAAATTTGTATCTCAAGGCATAAAAAAATTAAAGTCCATAATCAAGTAATCTAACTATGAAAACACTCTATCGAATCTTCGGAATACTATTGATAATAGTATTCTTTTCAATTTCAGAGGTCTTTAGTCAGTACACAAAACCATTTCCTAATTCAAAACCACCTTGGGGACAGTTTGGCGAATGGGGCTATACCAGTACTGGTACCAATTGGGACACCAGACCCTATTTATCTTTTATTTATAAAGATTTACCATTCAGAATAATGCCTCCAAAGGGTGTTACCTATTCAAATGGTCAATGGGTGAATAGTGACCCCGGTAAAAGGTATCCGTTATACTTGTTTCTTCATGGACTTGGAGAGACTGGAGAAAGCCAGCCTTATATCCATCCGGTATTTGGAGAGATCAGTAATAACAACAAGCAACTCTTACATGGAGGCCAGATGTTTCGGGACAAGGTCAATAATGGGACATTTGATGGATTTTTGCTTTATCCGCAAACGTTGAACGGGTTTTTTGCTGATGCAAACAATATAAACATCCAGGAAATCATTAAAAAATTGATCAGTGATGTATATGTAGATGAAAACAGGATTATTGTGAATGGACTTTCTGCTGGAGGAGTTGGAGTATGGAACATTACCAGGGACTATCCAAAATTATTTGCCGGAGCAATACCCATGTCTGGTGTTAATACCGAAAATGTAAATGACATACCTAAACTTGTGCATATACCATTTTGGTTGGCACAAGGCGGAAAAGACAGCAGGCCAACAGCCCAAACCGCTCAGGTAGTGGTGAATGCCTTTAACAATGCCGGAGGTTATTTGAGATATTTTTTATATCCTGATTTGGGTCATGGTACATGGAATACGCTATGGGCAGAGCCGGATTTTTTCCCTTTCATCAATAGTTTACATAAGAATAACCCTATGGTCTTTTTCCAAAGGAATGAATTCTGTACCGGTGACATAGTGAGTGTAAAATTAGGGTTTACTGCCGGATTTGATGGTTACGAGTGGAGAAGAAATGGCCAGGTAATAGCAGGAGCCAACTCTAATGAATTGACAGTAACGCAATTGGGCACATATGAAGGAAGGTTTAGAAGAGGATCGGTATGGACAGATTGGAGTCCCAATCCGATCGTTGTAAAAATAAAAGATGCAACAACTACACCTCCCATTTCCATAGCTGGATTGGCAAGCAATGTTTTACCATCTCCTGATGGCAAAACTACAGTCGTGTTGGAATTGCCAGATGGTTTTGAGACCTATCGTTGGAAAAAAGTGGGCAATGATGAAATTATAGGAAATGCTAAAACAATTTCAGTGGGTGATGTGGGAGGATACATTGCAACCGTAACAGAAAAATTTGGATGTTCGAGTAGTTGGTCTGATCCTATGTTTGTGATACCTAACAATGGAACCAATAAACCTGATGCAGCAGCTGATTTGGTTGGTTTTGCTCCAAATAAAACCCAAATTCAGCTGTATTGGGTTGATAATCCAAATTCACAGTACAATGAAACAGGTTTTGAAATTTATCGGAGTGAGTTATCAGGTTCAAATTATGTTTTAGTAGGGAAAATAGCGAAGGATTTGACTTCCTTTTTGGACAGCGATTTAGTTCCTGGTAAGAATTATTTTTATGTGGTAAGGTCTGTTAATGCTACATCAGCAGGGTCTTTGTCTAATGAAGCTTCAGTAGTTACTCAAATTGACAAAAGTGCGCCAACGGCTCCACTTAATTTGCAATTGCTTTCTTCAAGTCGAAATAGTGTGTCTTTAAGCTGGTTAGCTTCAAGTGATGATGTAGGTGTATATAAGTACGAAATTTATAAGAATGGCCAAAAGGTAATTGTCACATCTAACACCAATGCTTCCGTGTTTGGGCTTGTGGAAGGAAACGTGTATAACTTTACAGTTAAAGCCAAAGATGTAGCAGGAAACTTATCGCCTGCAAGCAATCAAGTGACAGCAATGGCTGCAAACAATGGATTAAGCTATAAATATTATCACGGTTCGTGGAACCTTATTCCAGATTTTAATGCCTTGTCACCTGTTAAAGTTGGTACGACAGAAACGTTCAATTTAGATGAGCGTACCCAAAACGACAATTTTGGTTTTATGTTCGAAGGAAACATCAATATTCCAACTTCCGGAAACTATATTTTCTACCTTAAATCTGATGATGGAAGTAAACTTTATATTGATGGCACCTTATTGGTGAACTATGATGGATTGCATGGCGCTGGAGAAAAAAGTGGTAGCAGAACATTAACTGCCGGAAGCCACCAAATTAGAGTGGATTATTTTGAGAAAACCAGTGGACAAGCATTGGAGGTAAGGTGGCAGGGCCCAGGAATTTCGAAGCAAATTATTCCTGCATCTGCGCTAAAAGATGAGGTTGTTTTACCTGGAGCTGCTCCATCAGTTCCAACTAATTTAATGGCGAGTCCGATATCTTACAACCAGATCAATCTGACCTGGGCTGACAATAGTAACAATGAGACAGCATTTCAAATATATCGTGCTGAGAATTCAGCAGGGCCATTTTATCCTATTGCACTTACCGACTCTAATGCAACAAACTATCAAGATAAGGAGCTGAAAGCGCTAACCAAGTATTATTATAGGGTAATGGCCATAGGTAAGTATGGAGAATCAGGTTTTTCTGATGAAATTAACCAGGGACTTGAATATGCTTACTACGAAATAAACAACATGAGTTCTTTGCCAAATTTCAATAATTTCGTTCCTGTAGAAACAGGTTCAATCGGAAATTTTGATATTTCAGTAAAAAACCGAAATGATAATTTCGCGCTGGTATATAGCGGTAAAATCACCATACCTACTTCAGGTTCATATACATTTTACACTTCTTCCGACGATGGTAGCCAATTGTTTATTAATGATAACCTCATTGTGAACAATGATGGTTTGCATGGAACTCAAGAAAGAAGTGGTTCACTGAATTTGAATCAAGGTACTCATGATATCAAAGTAACTTTCTTTGAAAGAGGTGGAGGCGAAGTACTGCAAGTAAGATGGCAAGGACCTTCGATTGCCAAGCAATTAATTCCAACTTCGGTTCTGAAAGATGAGGATATAAATGCAACTACGTTGAGCCTTCCTCCAGGGCCGATTCCCCCATCCAACCTTGTTGCAGTTGCAAATTCTTCTAATTCAATAATTCTGAACTGGGATGATAACAGTGACAATGAAGATTATTTTGAGATATACAGGTCAATAAGTGATGCCAATAATTTCATCTTACTTACTACAATAGATGGACAGGATGAAGCAAATATTGAGTTTATTGATAATGGATTGTTTACCAATGTAGCATATCATTATTACGTAAAAGCGGTTAATGTTGGAGGTTCGGTTGAAAGCAATCAATCATTTGCGACCACGCTCAATAATGCTCCTGTATTATCCGATATCGTTAACTTTTCAATGAGGTTTGGTTCCACGCAATATGTGGATGTATTTGCCTCTGATCCCGATAATGAATCGCTTACATTCGAGGTGACTAACTTACCTTCATTTGGTTCATTAAGTACTTATGGAGATGGGACAGGATTAATTACGTTCGAACCAGGTATCGAAGAAGTAGGACTTTATGAAAATATAATTGTAACTGTGCGTGATGAGCATGGTGGAATGGATCAAACAGAATTCAGTGTACTTGTCAACAACAATTATGTACCTGTTATTACGCCAATCGCTGGTCAAACTTTGACAGAAGGTCAGACTTTGGAATTGAATGTAGTCGCTAGCGATCAAAACAATGAGCAAATCACTCTTGTAGGTGTTAATCTCCCTTCTTTTATTCAATTGACTGACAATGGCGATGGAACTGGTGTCTTAAGCGTTAATCCTACATTTAATGATGCGGGCTCTTATAGTATTAGCATAAATGCTTTGGATGAGCAGAATGCCGTTGCTTCAACTTCCTTTATTTTGGTCATTAATGATAAGAAAACCAATAGGAGTATTTTTGTGAACTTCAATAATGGGAGTAATGCCCCGGCGCCATGGAACAATACAAACAGGGTGCCGCAAGCAGGCAATACTATGAATGGGCTCTTGGATTCTGATAATGAAAATTCAGGCATCAATATGGAATTTGTGACTACTTGGGGTCCTGATTTCGGTGGTACGGGTAATAGCGGAGTGATAACTGGTAATGATTCTGGCGTTTATCCAGATGTGGTTTTGAGAACCTATTATTTCGCTAGTGATCTGAATAACAAAGTGTTAACACTGACAGGTCTTGATCCTATGTTGTCTTACAATTTCACATTTATGGGAGCAAGTGGAATCGCTGGAATGAAAAATACTATTTATGAAATTAATGGCCAGTCTGATACTTTGAATGCCTCCAACAATAGTAGTGAAACTGCCAGCTTGAGCGGTTTAACTCCCAATGCTCAGGGCGAATTGACCATAAATGTTCGAAAAACCACAAATTCAAGTTATGGCTACTTAAACGCTATGGTCATTTCTTCTTATTTCACCGACGGAAATGCGCCAGTGGCACCAGGTGGACTCGCTGGGATATCAAATGAACAGGGTACTTCCCTTACCTGGGATGACAATTCCACGAATGAATTAGGTTTTAAGGTTTACAGATCTATTGATGATGGTGCTAACTATATTATGATTGCTTCATTAGCTGGTGATGTGGATACTTATATCGATTCCGATGTTATCGGTAGCACTTCTTACAAATATTATGTTGAAGCTTACAATGCAATCGGAAATGCTACATCCAATGTGGTAAGTGTGTTTACAGTCAATGCTGCCCCAATTGTAGATGTAAGTGATTTGATAGAGGTTGCTGTAGGTCAAATTTCAATCCTTGATATTAGTTATAGTGATCCGGATGGAGATAACGTTGTTTTAAGTACCAATGGCTTGCCTGCTTTCGGAACACTCGTTGACAATCAAAACGGAACTGCCACTATTTCATTCAATGCTTCCAGTAGTGATAAAGGTGATTACGCCTTTGATGTAATAGCTACTGATTCGTACGGTAAATTCTATCTGAAAAGTGTGGATTTGAAAGTGGTGGATAATTCAATCTCCTCATATTTTGTCAATTTTAATTTTACATTTAATGAAGGTGCTCCTTGGAATAATTTCACAAAAAGTCCATTTGCCGGCAATAGAATAGATAATATTTCTAATAACAATGGTATAGTTTCAACTATTGATGTGGTATTGGTGAATGGCTTTGAAGGAGCAAATGAATTGGGTATGAATACGGGAAATAATTCTGGGATTTATCCTGATAATGTAATGCAGACCTCATATTGGGAGTCAAGTAATAATACGAAAAACATCTCTATAGAAGGGTTGAAACAAGGAAATTTGTATAACCTGGTGTTTTTTGGTAGCAGGAATGGTGGAGGCAATAGAACTACAGATTATTCAGTAGGGGGAACAACGGTGTCACTTAATGCTTCCTATAACACCTCCAATACTGTCCAAATAAATGGTGTTTCTCCCGATGCACAAGGAAAAATTGTAGTAGGCGTGAAGAAAGCTAGTGGAGCAAGTTATGCATATATCAACGCGATTGTAATTCAGGAATATGAAGATAGTGGCATACCATTGGCGCCCAGTTTGTTAACTGCACAGTCAATCTCTAAATCCGTAATCAATCTAAACTGGTTAGATAATTCAGTTGGGGAGCAAGGGTTTGAACTTTGGAGATCAGAAGGTGAAAATGGTTCTTTTGTTCTTATCCAAACCTTAGGTGAAAATGTTAAGTCGTATTCCGATGCTGGTCTTACTGCCAACACCACCTATTCATATAAGGTTAGGGCGATTGCAGATGATGCTAATTCAGATTTTTCTGAAATTGTAACGGTCGGAACATATGCCTATTCGATTCTTATCAACTTCAATGATATTTCAGGCGGTCCATATCCTTGGAATAATATACTTGCCGGATCATTCTTCTTAAACGACTCCAGGTCTAATTTGATAAATGATATTGGCAATAATACGGGTATTTCGCTGACGCTTGTCGATGAGTTTGAAGGTGAGAATCCATGGGGCGTTGTTACGGGAAACAATTCCGGGGTTGTGCCAGATGCCGTCATGGAAGGTTCTTATTGGTTAGACCCAAATAGCAAAGGCCAGTTCTTAATTTCCAATTTGGATTATTCCTTTGGATATAACTTTGAATTCTTCGGTAGCAGGGCAGGAGATGGTAACAGAACAACAAATTATATTATTGGTGAAAAAAGTGTTTCTCTAAATTCTGCCTTCAACTCGACGAACACTGTTCAGATTGGAAACGTTTATCCCGATCAGGATGGGCAGGTATTGGTGGAAGTAGCCACAGCTTCAGGTTCATCTTTTGGATACATAAATGCCATGATGATACATGTGTTCCCAGTTAGCCAAAGCAATGCACGAAATATTGCTAAACTTGACATTTCAAATGATGAATTGAATCGTGGAATTAATGTTTATCCAAACACTTTCACTAATCATCTGAATGTTGATTTCTTGGGCAATAGTCTGGATACATACAAAGTTTCACTGGTAGATATTCAGGGAAGAATGGTATTTGCGAAGGAAGTCGATTTGAAGGGACGAGATCATAGAAATGTTCAATTAGAGTTGAACAGCAGAGATCTACGAGATGGTATGTATATGCTAACTATTACCAACTCTAAAGATCAAAGAGAGGTATTCAAATTAATCAGATCATCAAAATAATCTATTTAAACAGAGCCTTCTTTTGAAGGCTCTGTTTTTACATACCTTTTTTTTCTCACAGTATATTGTATTTATGAAACAAAGGTTACATAGCTTTGATGCAATGAGGGCTATTGCTATGTTTTTAGGGGTTGTACTCCATGCATCAATAGCTTACAAAGCAAACCCTGTTTTTGGATGGCCAAGAGATTTTTCCTACAACAATGTAGTATTTGATTATTTATACCATTTCATCCATTTGTTTAGGATGGAGCTTTTCTTTGCTATTGCTGGTTTCTTTACACATTTTCTGATTTTGAAAATTGGCCCGGGAGAATTTGCAGCTCACCGGTTTAAGCGTATTGTTATTCCTTTTGTACTGAGTACCATTGTTTTAGTCCCCTTGTCTATGGTGCCATTCCGTTATTTTGACTATATGAGTCAACATGGGACTGAATCTCTTCACTTGGGGGTTGTCCTGAGCTTAACAATTGATTCGTATAAACAATGGAATGGACTTTTGCACCTTTGGTTTTTGTATGACCTTATATATTTTTACACGTTTACCTTAATTATTTACAGATTCAGAAATATTGGTTATATCAAATTTTTGTGGCTAAAGATTTCTGCATTTGTTGGGAGCAACCTCGTTAATCATAAATTAATCGTAGTATTGGGCATCCTGCTTTTTATCAATACTTTGTATTTCAGTTCGATAGATGTACCGGTCAATACAGGCATAAGGATAAATTTAGCCTTACTTATCTATTATTATACTTTTTTTGCCTTTGGTATAATTCTACATTTTCTTGTTGACGATCTATGGCGCCTAAAGCGACATGGCTTGCTTAATGTAAGTATAGGACTTTTGCTTTCTATCGTTAGTTATGCATTTTATATAGGGCTAAACCTCGAATCTCATTTTATCAAATTTATTAATGCCTTTGCAACTGTTTTTTTTTGTTATTGGTTTTTTGGGGGTTTTTCAGATTGTTTTTAACAAAGAGAACAAATTGATAAGATATTTTTCGGATTCGACTTATTGGCTTTACCTCATTCATGTTGCTATGGTTGCCTGGTTACAAGTGCTAATGATTAATAGTGCAGTGCCTGGACTGATGAGATTCATAGTCATTTTGTTAGTGGTAAATGGGGTTTCTATAATCACATACATTTTATTTGTGAGGTATACTTTTATTGGCAGAATGCTTCACGGTTCTAAAAGACGGGAGGATTCGAATTGGAAAAGAAAGCTAAATTTTATACGAACTAAAGTTTAATCATTTGATAACAAATAGCCAGGTATTCAAACATTTCCATGACTTAGGAACAAATGCCAGTTTTATCGACAAATTAAAAATCAGATTTAGACCTTTAATTTGTCCATTCGATGACTTGCTCAATGAAATTGAAGACAAAGAAATTGTTTTTGATATTGGTTGCGGGTCAGGTCAATTTTTGTCTTTGGTGGCTGAGTTTACGGAGGTTTCAGAACTTTACGGCATTGAGATAGACCAACGTTTAATTGATAATGCCAATATTTTATTAGATAAGTACCGCAATACTAATAGGCTAGTGCTTTTGGAAAGGTTCGACGGGACTTCTTTTCCACTGACCCTTTCAAAAGCCACAACGGTCGTGCTAATAGATGTAGTTCATCATGTACCTGAGGCACAACTCGATAATTTTATAGAAGGCATTTATAGTAAAATGAAACCTGGTGCAAAGTTGATTTTTAAAGATATCAATGCCTCTAGTCCGCTGGTATTATTCAACAAACTTCATGATCTGGTTTTTTCTCAGGAAATCGGCAATGAGCTCTCAATAACTCAAGCTAAAGAAAAGATGCTAAAGGCCGGATTTAAAATAGTATTGGAAAGCAAAAAACGAATGTATGTATATCCTCACTACACACTTATTCTCCAAAAATAGAATCAAACAAGTAATAATTGGTATTAGCCTTTTCCTATTGGCTTTTTATCCAGTTTACAAAAACATATATTTTGGCAGGGCAGTAGAACAGGTGCAAAGACACTTGGATTTTCTAAACCGAGAAAGCCGCTTTTACAATCCGTGGCAATATAGGGTGCTTACGCCTTGGATGGTAGAGGCTACTTATTATATTTATAACCATACAATTGATCGCGTTTTTTCCATCGAAGAAAAAGTAGCATTCAATTTGCCCGAGAGTACCACGCCAAAGGAGTTGGTTGATCAACTTTTCAATTCTTTCAAGCAAAAAGGTAATTTAAAATACTTTTTAATCTTTGTATTCTACCGATTCTTATTCAACATCATTATTTTTTTGTTGCTATATAAATTTTTAAAAGCATTTATAGTCAATAAGTACCTACTTTATTTAGCTATTTTATTAGCCTCACTGTTACTTGGGAATTCTGTTAATGACTCTGATTTCACGCTTCATACGTATCTTGATGTCATTTTGTACTTATTGACCGGTTGCCTCATTTTGTTCAAATGGAACGATAAATGGATCATACCCATTTCCATTGTCGGGGCTTTTAATAGGGAGACTTCCATAATGATTCCATATTTATATTTTTTATCCAAAGTCGATTGGAGTGCTTTTCATCTCAACCTAAAATCAATATGGTCATCCAGGCCAGATACCCGGGTCATTGTAATTACTGCAATTTCATATGTGCTGTTTATGGCTATTTTTGTGGGAATTAGGCTTTACTATGGTTATGTAGAACAAACGGTATGGAAGGTGCCTGCAGGATGGCAAATGTTGAAATTAAACCTGTTTAGTATTGTCAGCGTCAAAACCTATTTTGAAATGCTTGGCACCATATCCTTATTACCGCTTATTTTTTTGTGGTATTTCAAAAAAATGCCTTTTATGTTACGATTGTGGTTTGTTGCCATAGTACCAATTTGGTTTTTTGTTCATTGGTATTCAGTTGTGGCCTATCAATCCAGGCTGTTCTTAGTTCCTACTTTCTTAATTTTATTACCTGCCATTTTATTCTTGATAGAAGATAAATACCGGAATATGAATTTGAATCAAATAAGCAAACCATGACAAAATCAATTGCTATGAAATTTAATTATGGGAAATCCCAGCTTGTGACAGGGAAAAAATGGGCAAATACCCCGGCATGGCCAAATTGGTCTATAATATATTTGGATACACCAACGTGGGCAACTATGCCAGAGCCAAAGTTTTTACCCGGCTGTTAAATATGCTTCCATTGGAATCCATGAAAAATATTTTGGATTTAGGGTGTGGATATGGTGAATTTACCTTCATGACAGCCGAGAAGTTAACCAATGCAAATTTTACGGCATTAGATATAGACACAGAACGACTTGAAAAGGTGGAAAAAACCATTCAGGCCTTCAATATTAAAAACGTGAAAACATTTGAAGGAAAAATTGCTGAGTTGCCAGTAGGAAAAACTTTTGATTTGATATTTTCGGTCGATGTTTTTGAACACATATTAGAACCTTATATGCCGTTTAACGACTGCTATGAAAGGCTCAATAAAAATGGTTTTTTGATCGTGAAGATGCCGAATATCCACCAATATAGTTTTTTACCACAATCCACTTTTAAAGACCACAACAAATGGCTGGAAGATGAACATATCGGGCAGGTGCTTGATCTTAAAGCTTTGGAGAAAAAGTTTCTTGATGCGGGTTTTTCTATTTATTACAAATCGTATTCCGATGGTTTTTGGTCACGAATAGCCTGGGAAATTGGATATCTTTCAAAACAAGGTGGAAGCTTCGTCCAATTATTATTTCTTCCTTTATGCAAATTCTTTATAACTATCGATCAACTATTGCCTAATCCTCAAAAAGGCAATGCTATCCAAGTGATCGGGCAAAAGCTTTAACTTTTTTCAATTGCAGAGATCGAAGACAGTTTGGCTTTTTTAGAATATTATCGCTAAATATATCTGATGCTACATTTTTAGATTTAGCATCAATATGAACGAAATGACCAACAATGAATAGCCGTCCGATTAAATATATGCTTCAGCTTGATGCTTTAAGGGCTTTGGCTGTTTTGGCTGTCATAGTGGAGCACTGGCCTAGCGGGGAAAATATCCTCGTTTCTCTAAACCTGGGGTTTTTAGGTGTAAGCTTTTTTTTTGTTCTTAGTGGGTTCTTAATCTCACAAATCCTTCTTCGGAACAAGGATAAGATCATTGCAAAGGAAACTTCAATTGGAAGGGTGATCAAGCAATTTGTCGTACGGAGGGCTTTAAGAATTTTTCCAATCTATTATCTCACGATTTTTGTATTTTATTTCCTCGACTTGTCGGGCATTAGAGACAAATTTGCCTGGTATTTTTTTTACGGTTCAAACTTTTATTTATTCAAAATAATGGAATGGGATGGACCTTTGACTCATTTTTGGACATTGGCCATCGAAGAACAGTTTTATCTTTTTTGGCCTTTATTGATTATGCTCGTTCCTTCCAGACATTTGTCAAAGCTCTTTTTATTTTTTTTGTTAATGCCTCCCATTTTCCGTCTGGTAATGGGCTATATAGTTCAGTCTCAACAAGGAGAAGTCATTTTTGTCGAACTATTGACATTCTCATGTATTGATTCTTTTGGAATAGGGGCTCTTTTGGCATTGCATCGAACTGGAGGTTTTAAGATAAATCTGAAGTGGCTTAAAATATTCAGGAATTTTGATTGGTTTATACTTTTGTATGTCTTTTTTGTACTATACTTTCCTCGTGAATCATTGATCAATATTTTATTGCTTAGTGTATTTGCCAATTTATTTGCAGTTACGGTAATTTCAAAAGCGAGTAATGGATATGAAAACAGATGGATCAAGTCGATACTTGAAAACCAGATTCTTTTGTTCCTTGGCAAGATCAGCTATGGTATATATTTGTATCATAACATAATACCATATTTTTACAGTGTGATGATCAATCAGGCTAAAAAATTGAGCATCGAATTACCGGTTCTAGACAATGATTTGTTAAGATATACTGTCTATTTCGTCATTTTGATCGTAGTTTCGGCCATATCCTGGTATGTGATCGAGAAACCAATTAATTCTGCCAAAAAGTATTTTAATTATTAATTGAACAATGGCTGAAAGCAAAGCTTCCGTTTATTTTCCGGGCTTAAACAGCCTTCGATTTATTGCGGCTTTTTTGGTTTTGGTAAGTCATGTAGAACAATTTAAAGGATTCTGGGGCTATACCAATTATTACAGTCACCAAGCTATACACCAAATTGGAGATCTGGCCGTCACGTTTTTTTTTGTATTGAGCGGGTTTCTAATCACCTATCTGCTTTTTAAGGAAAGAGAGCAGACAAGGGACATTTCCATACGCAAATTTTATGTGCGTCGCGTCCTCAGGATTTGGCCTTTGTACTATCTTTTGGTGATCTCCTGCTTGTATTTATTGCCCCAGCTCGATTTTCTATATCCTTTAGGATTAAAAAACGAAGTATATGAAGCTTTTTGGGCTAAAAATGTTTTATATTTTCTATTTCTTCCTCAGGTGGTATTGTTTAGTCTGCCGCGAGTTTTGTATCTGGAGCCATCGTGGTCTATAGGGGTTGAAGAGCATTTTTACTTGATGTGGCCAGTGTTGGTAAAATACTTTAGGGACTTCATCAGGTTAATGTTTGTACTCCTTATAATTATTTATGGTCTAAGGGCATTTGGGACTTTTGGCATCAGGTGGTTCGATGGTGGGCCAATGTACGAAATCAGCCTTTTTATCCAGCAATTCTTTTATTTTACCAGATTTCAGCTTATGGTCATAGGGGGCATTGGGGCTTATATTTTGTTTAACAACATAAGTGGTTTGCTCATTTTTATATACAGTAAATACACCCAATGGTTTGCCTATTTAGTATTGTTAATCTGCCTCTTTTCCGGCTTTGAAATCAAATGGGTTAACCATGAGTTCTATGGCATATTTTTCCTGATTGTTATTTTGAATATCGCTTCCAATAAGGACTCGATCTTGAAACTTGAAATCAGAGTCTTCGACTATCTTGGCAGAATATCCTATGGCATTTATATGTACCATGAAATTGCCATCGGAATATCAATTTATCTTTTGAGTAGGGTAGGATTGAGTTATGATGATTTTTTTCATTTATTTCCCTGTACATCCTTAGTCTTATTATCACGATCATTATAGCTTCGTTTTCATATCATTTCTTTGAGCGATATTTTCTTAACATGAAATCTTCATTTACTCAGGTAAAATCGGGATAAGGTGATGGCAGCGGCTAACTTCTTTTTGTACTAATGCAACAACTATGTTAATACAATTTATCAAACTATTGAGGGTCAAACATTGGATAAAGAACACCTTTCTCTTTATCCCTTTGTTCTTTTCCGGAGGATTTTTCGATTTCAGTAAGTATCCATTGCTCATTCTGGGATTTATTTCCTATTCGCTCATGGCCAGTTGTATTTACATCCTAAATGATATCAGAGATGTAGAAAGTGATAGAATCCATCCCGAAAAACGGAACCGACCTATTGCTTCCGGGGCAATTTCAAAGCGAAATGCCATTATTCTGATGGTCATTATTGGTTTGATAGGGATAAGCCTTGCCATTTTTATCAAAACCAAATTTCTATTTGTACTCTGTATCTATCTTCTTTTGAATATTTTATACTCTTCTGGCTTAAAAAAAATTGCCATCCTTGATATTATCATAGTAGCCATCGGGTTTAATATCAGAGTAAAGGCAGGGGGAGTCATTGCAGAGATCGCCATATCTGAGTGGTTGATGGTAATGGTGTTTTTACTTTCACTTTTTATCGTTATAGCCAAGCGGCGCGACGACACCCTTATCAAAGAGAAAACAGGGGTGGATATGCGCAAAGTTTCAAGTAAATACAATGAGAGTTTTCTTAATGTTTCTATTGCTATGCTGGCCAGTATTATTATAGTTTCGTATCTCATATATACTTTGTCACCAGCGGTAGTCGATAGGTTTGAAACGCACAGACTATACTACAACAGCATTTTTGTGATCGCAGGCATTTTGAGGTATTTGCAGATATCCTTTGTGGAAAATGATAGCGGCTCGCCGACAAAATTATTGTATAAGGACCGGTTCATTCAGGTGTGTATTTTGCTTTGGCTTGGCAGCTTTTACTTTCTTATTTACATCCCGGATTTCAATATCTTTGGTTAATTGGGCAATGACTTAACTATTCGATAAGCGCCTATGGATATTATTATTTTAGCCTTGCCTCGCTGGGATGGCCCTTATGCTTCTACCTCTTTTTCGATCGCCAACGAATTGTCAAAAACCATCGTGTCTTCTTCATTGACAATCCATATACCATCAAAGACATAATTGCCGGAACCAGCAAACCTGACATCAAAAAGCGTTTGTCATCTTTGTTATTCGGGATGAATAGATTTGAAAAGCCATTTCCTCAGCGTCAGCTCACTATCATTTATCCCCAAATGATTTTACCCATCAATTGGCTTAGTCGCGGAAAGCTTTACGATTATCTGGCAAATATTAATGATTGGATTATCGCCAGGTCTATAAAAGCGGCCATAAGAAAATTTAAAATCAGTGAATTTGTTTATATTAATTCGTACAATCCGCTGTGCTTTCAAAAGTTCCCAAAGTTCTTCAAACCTTTAAGATACATTTATCAAACTGTTGATAATATTGAAGAGTCTAAATACGTGAACAAACACGGCGGATACCTGGAGCGACGGGCTGTTGAGGAGGCCGACTACACCCTGGTCACCTCTTCAGAGTTGCTGCGCAAAATTCAAAAAGTCTCGGCCAATGCGTATCTAATCCCCAATGCAGCCGAAATCCAGGTTTTCCAGAAGTCGGTTTCAAGTCCGGCAGAGAAGCCTAAGGAAATCGCACATGTCCATAATAGAATAATTGGCTATGTGGGCAATCTGGATTTTAGGCTGGATTATCGGTTAATCAAAAACATCGCTTTGAATCACCCGGAAAAAATATTGCTTTTGGTAGGGCCTGTCAACACAGATGAGATTAATATTATGGGGATTGATGTATTAGAAAATGTTTTGATGACCGGATCAAAAAAGTATTCCGAGCTCCCGGTTTATATCAAATATATGGATTGTACGATTATCCCATTCAAGTGCAATGAATTGACGAAATCCATTTATCCTCTAAAAATAAATGAATACCTGGCATGTGGCAAACCAGTAGTATCCACCCCATTTTCAGAAGATATACAAGGATTTGCCAGCATTATTTATTTGTCTGAAAATGATCGTAACTTTATCGAGTCTATAGATCATGCTATAGCTACCGACACTGAAATCAAAACTAAAGAACGTATGGAATTCGCTTCTCAAAACAACTGGCAAAATCGAATTGATTTGTTTTGGGAGATTTATCATTCAAATACCAGATTTTATGGAAGGAGATAAACAAACGATTAACAAGTTGCATTTGGCATTTTCAATAGTTTTTATCATTGCAACTTATTTATTTCTATTTATGAAGATAGTCTTTCTATAAACAATTTTTCTGAATGATAGCTAAGATTAGATATTGGTTGTATGAGAAGATTTTTGTTGAGAAGCTAAATAATATATTTGGTTTAATACTCTTCATCATTTTTAGCGTGTCATTTGCTTTTATCGTTGCAAAACTGGGGTTTTACTTTGGTATTTTTTTTCTGCTTGCCTCTCTTAGTGTTCCTTTGCTCATTTTTTCGCTAAAGGATATCAGAATAGCTTTTATCATATTTTTAGGATATTCATGTACCGTCTTTACGATGATGCGGATCTTCCCCGGACTCCCCGTTGGCGTTACCCTCGAAATGTTCTATTATCTTTTTGTTTTGAGTTTCATCATTTGGGCGGCATCAGGCGATGATCGTGCGGAATATTCAATTCTAAAGAGCCCTATTTTCAAGTTAGTAGTTGTATGGGTTGTATATCAGTTTTTACAGGTTTTCAATCCCAATAGTGTTTCCATTAATGGATGGCTGATGAATTTGCGCGGCCTTTTTTCTTTTATATCCATTTATTTGGCAGCTTCAATTAGCTTACGAAAGCTAAGCTTTATTAAAGTATTTATACATGTTTGGCTTGGAATCGCCTTTATAGCCGCAATTTATGGCTTAAAACAAAAATATTTTGGCTTATTTGATTTTGAGCAACAATGGTTATACAGTGATCAGCGACTTGTGGATTTGTATGTTATGTTTACGGGCATTCGAATCTGGTCATTTCTGGGAGACGTTAGCTCTTTTGGTATCTTTATGGGTATCAGCTTTGTGGCCAGTTTTATCATGCTTCAGGATAAAACATCTGTACTAATCAAAATAATCTATATTATTTATGGGCTGGCTATGCTGGTAGCCATGGTACACTCTGGCACTCGTTCAGCTTACGTTATACCCCCTTTGGGTATTGGCATATATAGTTTGATGTACATCAACAATCTTAAGGTGGTTTTTTCTGTGGGTATTATTGTCATTATCGGGTTGTTCATATATTTCGGTCCGTTTTATAGTGCTCCTATCAGCAGGTTCAGAAGTGCATTTAGTCCAAGTGAAGATTTGTCTATGCAAACCCGCAATAAGAACCGGGCATCAATTCAGCCATACATTTTAAGCCACCCTTTTGGAGGCGGGCTATATACAACTGGCACTAATGGCATGGACTATTCGCCCGGTCACCAGTTGGCCGGTTTTCCAACAGATAGCAGATATGTAACAGTAGCGCTGGAAACAGGGTGGATTGGTTTGGCGATTTTGTTGACTAATTATATCATTATTATGGTATTTGGGTTGAAAAATTTTTTCTTATCCCAAAATCCACAGGTCAAGCTCTATTTTAGTCTATTTTTGGGGGTTTTTTTTCCAATTACCATAGTTCAATTCACCCAGGAAAATGCAGTTCAAAATCCTATTGGGATTATTTTTATAAGTATTTATGCGGTTGTATATAATTTGAGTAAAATCAAGAATGGATATGAAAATTAAAGCAAGTTTGTTTTTGGTGGCCTTTTTGGCTGTAAATATTACCTTTGGTCAGCAGATTGATTACAATAAAATCATTATTCCCAAAAATGTAGTGGAGGTTGACTTTGTCGAGCGCCTGGTACAATTAGCCTGGCAAAATCATCCTGAAAACCGCATGGTGGAAAATGAATATCTGATGGCCAGACAAGATGTAATTATCTCCCGCTGGAGCTGGCTCGACAACATCAGAGCCACCTTCAATGCCAATGAATACACGATTGATCCAAGTCTATCTGCCGGTACCAACTTTTTCTATCCCAAATACAATTTCTCCTTTGGAATTGATTTTGGGATGTTCGTCGGCACTCCTGCCGCTACCAAAAAGGCCAAAATCAACACGGAAATTCAATCATCTAAGATCAATCTGCAAAAGGTGAAAATTCGAACAGACGTCCTTTCCAGATATGAGGAATACAATTATAGAAGTGAAGTGCTCAAGATCGAAACAGATATCACTGAAGATATTTATGCCCAATTTTTGGTAGGTGAGCAGGATTTTAAAAATGGGGTGATAGAGGTGGATGACTACCTTAAGATAAAAAGCCATTACTATAATCAGGTAAAAACCAAACTCAGATCTAATGCTGATTATAAAATCTCCAAGATTCAGTTGGAAGAGATGATCGGGGTTAAACTTGAAGATCTTTGATCGCTTACTTTTGCAGAGCCTGGATAGCTTTTTGGCTTAATTGATAAAATAGCACAGAGGCCAGGTACATGAATGGCAACACGAGCATAGCACTGAAAAGGTCAAGTTCATGGTGAAGGCGACTTAATATTAAAATGAATATATCCAACACCAAAATATGTACCAGGTATAGAGAATAGCCAAATTTACCATTGGCAACAAAAAACTGGTACAGCAGGGATATTTTATTTTTTAATAGTCGATATGCCAAAATGCTTATGGCAAAGTATCCAATAAAAGCAGGAAAGTCGTTGAGCATATGACCCAATAATGAGTAAGAGGTTTGAATGGAAACAGCAGCCATTAAACCAATTCCTGTGATGGCGATCAATACAACAAACCATAATTTCAAATCCCAAAATTTATAGCCTGTTGCTTTAAACTTTTCGGCCAAATAAATACCAAGGCTAAATTCCCATAAATAAAGCAAAAAGCAGCTTGTTGCTACCCTGCTATTAAAGCCATAATATGACACAATTAGCATATAGCCAATGGAAATCAGGAATGATGCTAGTAGAAACAAGTGGTCTGATACATGCAACTTAAAAATCCTTAGTAAGGGATAGCATAAATAGAACTGGAAAATAGTAGATAGAAACCAAAAGTGTCCTCCCAGGCTGTTGATATACTCTGGTACGAACATTTTGTATAGCAAGATATGGCTCAGATATACATTTCTTCCTTCTTGTGGGTAAATGACCCATATAGTATTGACCGGAATAAGGATCATGATGAAGATAAAATAGGGGAGATAGATCTTCAAAAACCTCCGGTTCAAGAAATTTTTGAACCCTGCCCATTTGGACATTGAAATGCCGAACCCCGAAATAAAAAAAAACAAATGGATACCTGTGCCGCCAAACCAGCTAATCTGTTTGAACCACATCGGTAGCATAGGCAAATTGAGGCAAATGTGATATAGAACTATGGATACAATGGCAAATGATTTGGCAAAATCGATATACGCTATATTATTACTTTTCATATCATCACACTTGCTTGTATTTCATTTCTTATTTCTAAAAATAAAATCAAAAATCGTTTTATAATACTGTGCCTGATAAATAAGGCAATTCATAAAACGTATGTTCAACTTTTTGTATAAAATAATTTGTCCTACGATAAAGCTGAAAAACAAGGTGACCAAGGTGCCAAAAGCTGCACCGATTACTCCAAAATGAGTGATGAAGAAATAATTGGAGCCAAGGTTGACCACCGAACTCAGCAACAAAAGTTTGAAATTGATCTTCGGAAGCCCCATCGAGTCCAATATAGTCCCGAACTGCCGGGTGAATGGGGTAAAAAGTGTAAACAATAGTACAACGCGCAAAATACTTACCGCCTCCATATATTCTGCACCGGCAACAATAAGGATGATATATTTAGCCCCAATCCAAACCATTACGATACCGGGAACCATAAAAGCCAGCAAAGCGCCAACTGATTTCTCATAAAGTCTTTTGGTATCTAGTGGATTGTTGTTTTTGGCACTTTCGGCACTCTTTGGAAAAACGATTTCGGACATGGCTGTAGCTGGATATTCAAACAAATTAAGTATCCGGATGGCAGCCCCATAAATAGCCACGGAAGAGGATGATATCATACTATATAGCATCACCTTGTCGATCCCCTTGAACAGCATAGAGCTTACACTTGTGCCAAAAACATATTTGCCATAATTGAATAATTCGAATACCGTTTTTTATCCGGATTAAAGGTAAACCTGGTTAGTTTATTGGCTGAATAAAAGAGTAAAACAGATCCACTAACCAACAATATGCCCTGGATGAGTACAAGAAATTTTAGAGGTATGACAAAGCTGAAAAAAAAGGAAAGTGCTATGACCACAAAGAAAATGCCCTGCCTGGTAAAATTGCTGACAAAGATGCCTTTGAAATCGAAATGTGCTTGCTGGATATATGAAAAATGCGAAAACGGTATAAATGCCAAATTGACAAAAATGAAATATACCAGGAGTATGGGCAATTCTTCAGAACCTTCTTTTACCCAAAACACCTTAAAAGCAAAAAGCATAAGAATGAGCAGGGAGGTGACAGCGGTAAACATTACGTTGAGTACGAGACTCGAACTCAACAATTTGGTTTTTTCACTTTCGGTATCAGCCGAAACTACGAATTTGATCATGGCATTTTGCAACATACCATTGCGCGCCATTTCCAAAATTGTAGTAATCATTAAGTACATTTCCCAATTGCCCACCTGCTGCTGGTCATAGATGCGGACCATTAAAAAATAGCTTCCCAGTCCAAAAAATAGGGTGGAATACCTATATAGAATAGTAAAAATCCCTGATTTTATCCAATAGGATTTGAAGTTAATGCGCATTAAAGCAGCGGATTGATATGAAGTGGAGGAAGTAGTTTAAAGGCCATAATGGCAATGCAATAGATTGGCTGGCAATCAGGTGGTTGTGTGGTTTAAGGAATAGATCATAGTGGCTAAATATCCAGATGTTTGTTCTCAACAAAATTAAGGATTCCTCCCAGGAATTTCGAATTAATTCCCGACAAATAGGCTATCGATTCTTTATCAATGTCTTTAATGGTAGACCGTGCAGAAAAAACAGCCACAACCTTGTCCACATATTCGATCAATTCTTTCGAGTCGGAAAAATCGTTGAGCGCAGATCCTTCCATAAAGATAAAATCGTATTCTGTAGCTAGCTCTTTCAGCAAAAGCTTAAAGTCTCGATTTACAAAAACCTCAGATGGGCTTAGGTTCAGGCCATTGTTGCCCACGACATCTATGCCTTTAAATGAGGTTCGTTTGATAATGTTTTTCTGAAGATTGTTCGAAACAAGGTTAGGTTCATTGTCTCCATTGGCGCCATGCCAGTTTTCATTTTCATGTGCTCCCAGCAAGTATTTAGTGCTGGACTTTGGAATCAGGAAATTTGTAAGGGAATTGTTACGGAAATTGGTGTCAATTATTAACACACGTTTTTGCATGAGACTAAAAGAATACGCAATAGAAAAAAGCACAAAAGACTTTCCCTCTCCATTTTTTGTACTGGTAAATAAGACGATTTTTGAATTTGAATTATTGATATCGAAGCGTATTTTTCGGAGCAGATGCTTGAACTTCTTCGTTTTTTCAACGTTTTGTTCCGAGCTGAATATCTTTTCAAAGTTCACATTTTTTACCTTCAGGTCATTCAAAACCCCAATGAGCTTGAGCTTGGTATTTCGCTTGTAAATGGAAGCAGTGCGTATGCTGAGATCCATCAATTCCAACACGATGAATACAATAAGTGTGAACGCAAAACTAGCCACCACAGCTATGGCAATAATTATCAAGCGCTTCGAGCTTTCTGGTTCTAAGGCCGGCTGAGCCATAAGCACCTGCTTGATGTTAGATTCCTTCACCAGCGATTTATTCTGGGCAGCATTGAACTTTTCCTGGGCATCGAGATACTCTTGAGTCGCAAGATCGATTTCTCTTTGGAGCCCGGCGAAAGTGGCTTGATCTGAAGCGAATGAGCTGATATTCTGTCTCAATGCATCTATTTTGTATTCGATGTCGCGAAGATTTTCTTTAGACATTTTTAGCTTCACTTCGGTTTCCCTTTTTCACTAAGCAGTTCGTCCAATTTATTGCTATTGGTATCTTTTGTATTTGATTTGGTAATAGAAATTTCATTTCTACGCAACTCCCTCAAGAGGTTGATTGAGTCAAGAAGAACCTTGTCGCTGAAATTGCTTTTGGCATACTTTTCGTTGAGCAGGTCTATTCTATTTTGTAATTGTATTATTTTGGTGTTGGTTTTCAGCGGATTGGAGGTTTCGCTTATGTTCTCTAGCCGATCATTAATATCTGCTAAGGCAAACGTGAGGTTTTTGATTTCGGCCTCTTTATCATTTTTTAAGTTTTCATAAAAAGTAATCTGGGTTATTCGGGTTTCACTTTCCACTTCTACATCGATAAAGTTGTTGGTGCGTTTGAAATACTCCAATCTGTCAGATGCTTTTTGCAATTCCTCCTTTTTTTGGTTGACCAGGCTTTGTAGAAATTCAACTGAAAAACTAGAACGATCGTCTCTCAACGATTTATGAAATCGCAGGAATTCATCTACAAGGGTATTGACGATAAACGACGACAATTGTGGGTTTTCAGTGAGGCCGACCACATAAATGTAATCTGTGTTGTTGACCCTCGATACATAAATGAGTTTGCGAAGCTCGTCGTAATCGTATTCTAAATTAGCCAGTAAATTCTGAATATTCCTTTCTGTACTGTTGCGACTCGACAATAGGGTCATCGAATCCAATTTGTTTTCCAGCATTCTGATTATTGTCCTGGTATTGCCAGTTTGATTGATGATTTCCCGGGCATTTTCAGAATTGTTCAGCCTGTAAGTATTTCCTTTCAGTTCGTCGATCAGCAGCCGATAAGAAAGCATGCCCATCACATGCTGCGAATTGAGGTTTTCAATGATGTTGTTAAATTTTACATCAGCTTCGTATAAGCTAAATCTTTCGTCGGTAAGGTCTATTTCACTGCGTTGGGTAAAGCCTGTTGCTATTTGAGCCACTGACTTGTACTTTTTTTCCATGTTCATGGTGTTCAGATATGTACTGACTCCAGTGATGATTGGAATTAAAATAATCAGCCATAATTTCCTCAATATCGAATTGAGCAGCAGGTTCAAATCCATTTCAGTTGACTAGTTTAACCCTATTTAATATTTGCTTGAATGAGCTCGTCCACTATTATCGGTGCGATGTTAAATTCTACAGCAAGGTTTTTGCAGATTCTTACCTCATTTTCATCTATCTTTTTGTCCGCGATCATGATTTTCACCAGATCCTCCAAAAGCTTTACTTTAGCACTATAACTGGATGGCGGGGTAAATTTGATACTGTTCGGATTTGTAAGAATTTCTTGCACTTCGTCTTTGGTAATATCAAATTTAGCGGCAATAGAAATTATCAAATTACGCTCACTTTCATCAAGATGTCCATCAGAACTTGCAACATCCAAAAGGTTTTTTATATAACTTCTGTTTCTGCTTTTTTCATCTTTATTAAAGACGTTGAATAAACCCATAGTTTAACATTTCATTCAATAAAACACTCTATTGCCAATGTTTGCAGTGCAAATCAATGATTATTTCCTTTTTGAAGTATCCTGATGAGGTTCAGCGCCGATCCTGCCCTGAACCACTCTATCTGGTTTTCATTGTAGGTATGGTTGGCTTTGAAGCTTTCTTGCGAACCGTCGTCGTGATTCAAAACAACCGTTAGTGGGCTGTCTGGGGCAAAAGTAACCAGGCCTTGGATATCTATGGTGTCGTCTTCCCTGATTTTGTCATAGTCGCTCTCATCAGCAAATGTCAGCCCCAACATACCCTGTTTTTTTAGGTTGGTCTCATGGATGCGGGCAAAAGATTTTACCAGCACTACTTTCACACCAAGATGCCGTGGCTCCATAGCTGCATGTTCGCGCGAACTACCCTCGCCATAGTTGTGATCGCCCACTACTATAGAGCTAAAGCCGTTTGCTTTATACGCTCGCTGCACCTTGGGTACGCTTTCGTATTCTCCAGTCAATTGGTTTTTTACTTTATCGGTCGAATCGTTGAAGAAGTTGACGGCACCAATAAGCATATTGTTGGAGATATTGTCCAAATGCCCTCTATACCGTAGCCATGGCCCGGCCATAGATATATGATCTGTAGTGCACTTGCCTTTTGCTTTGATCAGCAGTTTTAGACCCAGCATATCCTGGCCATCCCAGCCTTCGAAAGGTGTTAAAAGCTGCAAACGGTCTGAGTCTGGCTTTACTACCACAGTTATGGTGCTACCGTCAGGAGCAGGTGCCTGAAATCCCGCATCCTCCACAGCAAATCCTTTTGGCGGAAGCTCAAATCCGGTGGGTGCATCGAGCATCACCTCCTCGCCTTTTGTATTGATCAGCTTGTCTTTTAATGGATTGAAGGTGAGGTCTCCAGAAATGGCCAAGGCCGTTACCAGCTCAGGCGAACCCACAAATGCAAAAGTATTTGGGTTGCCATCAGCTCTTTTGGCAAAATTCCTGTTGAAGGAGTGCACTATGGTATTTTTTTCGCCTTTGTCAGCACCCGGTCGATCCCATTGGCCAATGCAGGGTCCGCAGGCATTGGCAAATACACTTGCGCCGATTTTGTCGAAGGTGTCTATAAAACCATCGCGGGCTATGGTGAATCTGACTTGTTCAGAACCCGGGGTTATGGTGAATTTTGACTTGGTTTTCAGGCTTTTGGCTACTGCCTGCTCTGCTAGCGAAGCAGCTCGGGAAATATCTTCATACGACGAATTGGTGCAAGAGCCGATCAAGCCAACTTCTATTTTGGTCGGCCATCCGTTTTTCTTAGCTTCTTCAGCCATCTGCGATATTGGTGTGGCTCTGTCTGGTGTAAAAGGTCCGTTGAGGTGTGGCTCCAGTTCAGACAGGTTTATTTCAATCAATTGGTCAAAGTACTTCGTCGGATGGTCATATATTTCCTGATCGGCAGTGAGGTGGGCAGCTATGCTATTGGCGGCATCAGCTACATCACTACGTCCGGTAGACCTGAGATAGCGCTCCATCGATTCGTCGTAACCAAATGTAGAGGTGGTTGCCCCGATTTCTGCGCCCATATTGCAAATAGTGCCTTTGCCGGTACATGACAATGATTTTGCACCTTCACCAAAATATTCGACAATACACCCTGTACCGCCTTTCACGGTCAGAATACCTGCTACTTTCAGTATCACATCTTTGGCAGATGTCCAGCCGTTCAATTTGCCTGTAAGTTTAATGCCAATTAATTTGGGAAATTTCAATTCCCAGGCCATTCCTGCCATCACATCTACCGCATCTGCACCTCCCACGCCAATGGCCACCATACCAAGACCTCCGGCGTTTACGGTATGCGAATCAGTTCCGATCATCATTCCCCCGGGAAATGCATAATTTTCCAGCACTACCTGGTGTATAATGCCAGCACCGGGTTTCCAAAAACCAATACCATATTTGTTGGATACGGACGATAAAAAGTTGAATACTTCATTGTTTTTATTGATAGAGTCCTGCAAATCCTGAGTAGCCCCCAGCTTGGCCAATATCAGGTGGTCAGCATGTACGGTGGTGGGTACGGCAGCTTGCGCCTTGCCTGCCTGCATAAATTGCAGTAGCGCCATTTGAGCCGTAGCATCTTGCATGGCTACTCGATCAGGGGCAAAATCTACATATGATCCTCCTCTTTTGAATTCCGCAAGACTTTTTTGATCAAATAAATGACTATATAAAATCTTCTCGGTAAGCGTTAATGGTCTGTTCAAAATGTTTCTTGCTGCATCAATTCTATTGCCCATTCTGGCATACACAGCTTTAATCATATCAATGTCAAAGGCCATATTCTATTTTTAGGTTGTATCTACAATTATATATTTTAAACAAATGTAATAAGATTTGTCTATTCATTTTTACTCATTCCTCAAAATCGTGGGTGTGGCAAATATGCGGAATTCTAATATTTAGACAACGTAACGTTATAGGCAAGATGATTCTTGATGAAAGAAAACTTTTGCGTACAATCCTAAAACAAAGCTGTCTCCTGGTGTCAATTATATTTGCGAAGTTACTAACTTATTGCAAACTAGTATAAAGAAATGGACTACACTAAATTGATTTTTATTATGAAACAACCTCAACTGTTTTTTTTGGCTTTCTTCTGCATAGCCGGTCAACTCCATGCTCAAAATATACCCAACAGAATGCAACAATTGGCCAGCGATCGCTATGCTGCAAATAGACCAGATTTTGCAATCATGCACGATACATTTGTCATAGGCAAAAAGGATTCGTTGTTCAGCATTGCTGCGCGTCATCGCGCAAACATGAAAGCGAACATAGCCCGGAATAGCGGAAAAAACGTTCTGGAGATGTATGAAAATAGCAGGCTTGCTTCTCGCCATCAGACTGAATCTTATTCAAATTTGAGATCGAGCGCCAACGATGACAATTTGCTTTACGAAGTACTTTTTCAGAAATATGCAGATGGTGGATTTGAAAACGTGAGTCTTTCAAATCTGATTTACGAGAGCGATGATGCCAAATATACCTATGAACAAACCATCGATAAACAAGGCAATATATTGGACACTATTTCATTGGTGTTCGAAAAGATAGATAAAGAAACCCAAATATTGCAGGAGTATAAAAAGTACAGAAGAATTAATGGGCAACTTGTTTTGGTGAACTCACAAAAGGGTCATTTTGTCGATGAGATGGGAATATCAAAATATCTGAAATCATACGAAGGGTTTGTTTATAACGATGTGAATGGCATATACATCGGTATGGAAAAATGGATGGAATATAAAAAGGAAGGTCAACCAACATTGGAAAAGGAGATTAACTATCAATCAGATGGGTCGATAAGTTTTGGTTCATCTACCACCAGTGAGTATGATAACGAGGGCAATGTGATTTTTTATAAATATGAAATGCACAATGATAATCTCATGCAATGGATGACTTTGGCACTACGGGAATCTGAATATGATGAATACGGCAATCTGATTAAAAACACCATACTCGAATATGATTTATCCGGCAGTTTAGAGAATTCATTTAGGTTTGTTGGTGAATATGATGCCAATGGAAATCAATTATTGATTGAAAACTATCAATACAACGAGCAAGAGGAGACCTGGGTCATCGATTATCAAATCATCAATACGTACAACGCCAATGGGGATCAGCTTTTGCAGCAAACCATCCAATATGAAAACGGTGAAATTGTTGTAGGAGATCGGTATAGTTATACTTATGCTGCCAATGGAAACAGGCTTTCTTTCCTTATTGAAGAATATGATGCATCAGCAAAGAAATGGCGTACCCGGTATGCCAATAAGGAAACATACAATAGTTCTGACTTGCTGGTGGAAAATATTATGGTTCATTTCAATGCCGATTCAAGCTATCAGGGAGGCCAGAGATGGATATATGAGTACAACGCCGCAAAGCAAATTACCATGGAAGAGTATGCCATTTTAGATGAGGGTGCTTTTGGCAATGTCGACCGTTTCGAATTTGTTTATACCAATGAACAACTGACCGAATCGTACCACAAGATTTGGGAGGGTAACACCCAAAATTGGGAAAACTACCTCAAATCAATCTATACTTACAATGATGCCATCACTGAGATAATGGAATCTGTATGGAACGAAACCGAAGATGCCTACATCAGTTATCGACAGATCATCAATACGGGAGGCAAAGATGACAACGATAATGACCGGATCATCACACAAACAAAATCCTATAATGGCAGCGCATATGTGAATACGAGCCTGGATACCATCGCTTATTTCAAACAAACTACCAAGCCCTTATATCAGCGTCGTTATACCTGGAGCGAAAGTTTGCTTGCGTATGAATTGCAAGGATATCAGCAGTTTTCGTATTTGCCAGATGGCAAGTTTGCCTCCATAGAAGATTACAAGCGGGGGAAGGGTGGATTTATCCGCAGATTGGAATTTGATGCTAAGGGCAGAGAAATTTCAGATATTCTTCTCTTCACAAGCGATACAGACCCGGACGATGGAATAGCATGGAACCTGGAAGAATGGACAACAAAAGCATATGATACGAAGGATAATCTGATCTTGGATCAATACTATGAAGTAGGGTATGGTTATAAAATTGAGTATGCTTTTGCCGATCCTAAAAGCAACAAAAAAACAAAGACGATCTATTACGAAACATACTCCACAGAATATGAGCCCTGGATCGCCTGGACTATGGTCGATTTGTACGAAACCATTTACAATAACTCCGGTGCCATATTGAAACATACGATGTGGAACAATACCCAAGGTGGAGAAAGGATACAATATGAATATAGCCAAAGCGGCAAGACCATAAAATATGAATTTGCCGACACCAAAGATTTGCTTGCAGAAGGGGGGATAAACTGGATAATTAAAAATGAGGAAACAAATACCTACAATGCCGCCAATAAAATACTGACTAACACTATAAAGGAATGGTCGCAGAGTACCTCCTCTCTGAGAAATAAAACAAGAACCACGTATGCTTACAATGCCAACGGAGATGTGTCGGTGATTGATTTTTTTATTTGGGGCGAAGGAGCATGGGCTGCGGTATCCAAAGAGCTATTGGGATATAACGACAGTAAGTTGCTGAGCTATCAAACCAAGTCTTTTTACGATCAGAATGTCTGGAGCTTAAGCGATTCGACATTATATGCCTACAATGACAACTTCGACCTGACCACAAAGACCTATTATGAATATAGCCAAAACCAGATTCAAGTGGGGAATAGATGGATTTTTGGGTACAAGTCCAGTGGTTTTGATGACTACTGCATGTTGCAGATTAGCGGCGACACCATCACTGCCGGCAACGATCCGGTTGCCATCACCGCCGGGCTGCAAGGTGATACGGACTATGAATGGAGAAATCAGCAGGGTGAAGTATTGGGCTCGGCCAATACTTTGGAAGTAGCAGCTTCCGGGTATTATCTGGTTTCGGCGCGCAACGACGCTTGTTTGGTTCAGGACAGCATCAAAATCTACCAATGGTGCGATTTGGCCATTTCGGGAGACACAATCATTTATCATGGTTCACAGGTAACGCTCGTTGCCAAACTTGCCGGGTCGCAGCATGCAACCTACCATTGGTTCAATAGTTTCAAAGACCCGATACTCAATGACGACACCTTGGTGGTTTCAGATCCGGATTTTTACAGCGTTACAGCAACAGAAGATTTTTGCTATGGGCAAAAAACCATTCAGGTGGTCAATGTCACCGGGTTGGGAGAGGAGGTTCAGCACTTAATGCACATCTACCCAAACCCATCTACAGGTCAGTTCTCCTTACAATCAAAAGCGCTTTCGAATTTTAAGGAGTTGGAAATTACCGACCTTTCGGGACGGATTGTGAAAAAGTTAAACATGCCTTCGTCATTAGGCAATGAAATGCATATTGACCTCCAGGGATTGCCCAAAGGGGTTTATCTTTTGAATCTGGTTTCGCCCAGCCAGCAACAAGCATTCCGGTTGGTGAAGGAATAATTCCACATTCTCAATCAAATAAAAGGTCTAATGCTCAACGAAAATATCGGCATTAGACCTTTTTTGCGGTTCCGGATCAGTCGATATACCTCTTTGAGAGATCAGCAAAAGCTTCGACTCTTCTGTCGCGCAAAAAGGGCCAAATTCTGCGCACATTTTCCGAATGGCCGATATCCACATTTACTACATAATTTACTTCGCGGTCATTTGGGGCTTTATACAGTATTTCGCCTTGAGGACCACTCACAAAACTATTGCCCCAGAAGGTAATACCATTGGTTTGGCCACTTGGATCTGCCTCATATCCCACCCGGTTTACCGCTACTACGGGCAAGCCATTTGCCACGGCGTGTCCCTGCTGAACGGTTTGCCAGGCATTGCGCTGGCGTTCTTTTTCCTCCGGCGAATCAGTGGATTCCCACCCAATGGCCGTGGGGTAGATTAGCATTTCCGCACCTGCCAGGGTCATCAATCTGGCAGCTTCCGGATACCACTGATCCCAACAGACCAACACTCCCAGTTTGCCTACCGAAGTCTGAATGGGCAAAAAACCCAGGTCTCCGGGCGTGAAATAGAATTTTTCATAATAAGCCGGATCGTCCGGAATGTGCATTTTTCGGTACTTTCCGGCTATGGAGCCATCTTTTTCGAACACTACGGCAGTATTGTGGTAAATACCCGGTGCACGTCTTTCGAATAGGGAAGTTACCAATACGATCTTGTGTTTTTTAGCGATTTCACCATAAAAATTGGTTGATTTGCCGGGGATGGTTTCGGCCAGATCAAATACACAGGTGTCTTCTGTTTGGCAAAAATACAGGCTATTGTGTAATTCCTGCAAAATGACCAGCTGGGCACCATCTGCTGCACAACGGGCTATATTTTTGGCCAGCTTGTCCATGTTGGCATCAACATCTGTTACATTCGTCTGTTGTACCAGGCCGGTTTTTATATCTCTTTTTAGCATGTGGTTTCGGTTTTAGTTTACTACTCCATTAGGATATTGCATGGTAACGCAATGCAGCGAACCATGCTGTTTGATCAGCGGGGAGCAATCTACGCCCACTATTTCCCTGTCGGGGAATGCCTTTTGTAATTTTTTCAACGCCTGCGCATCAGTTTTTGTTTGGTAAGTAGGCACCAATACCGCTCCGTTGATGATCAGGAAATTGGCATAGGTAGCAGGCAGACGATGTCCTTCAAAATAAACAGCCTCGGCCATAGGTAAGGGGATTAATTCATAAGGAGCTCCATTGAGTTGCTTAAATGTCTTCAGTTCCGCTTCCATAGTGGCAAGGGCGGTAAAATGTTCGTCTTTTTCGTCTTCACATTTTACATACGCTATGCTGGAGGGAGAACAAAAACGCGCCAGCGTATCAATGTGGCTATCGGTATCGTCTCCTGCCAAATACCCGTTTTTTAACCAAAGCACTTGACTGAGTCCAAAGGTATCTTTAAGCATCTGCTCTATTTCATTTTTGTCCATCCACGAATTTCTGTTGACATTTAGCAGGCATTCTTCTGTAGTCAACATGGTTCCCTGTCCGTCACTTTCCATACTGCCCCCTTCCAAAGCATACTTTTTGAAGTTCCTTAGCGGAATACCTGAACGGAAGATACCCTGTTCGGCCAGGTGTCGCGTGATCTGGTTGTCATGGTTTGCCGCAAACTTCAGCCCCCAACCATTAAAAGTAAAATCTAAAATTCGCGGCTCGCCACCCTCATAGATGGTAATACCGCCAAAATCCCGCGCCCATGTATCGTTGTGCCGTGTTGCCACATACCTGATGTTTTCCGGCCTGCATTGCGCCAATTTTGGCCTGACGGTGTCTGGGGTTTCACAGCACACGATGAGCCCTTGCCTTTTGCTTATTTCCAGGGCGATTTGCGCAAAGCACCTTTCTACTTCATCGAGCATATTGGCCCAGTCGGTATGCGGGTCAGGCCAGGCAATTTGTACCGCACTTTGCTGTTCCCACTCCGCTGGATAAATGATGGGTTTTTGAATCATAAAAGCATTTGTAGATCAATGACAACCCAAAAATAGTAAATGCTTTTTGGGGTGAATGAGAATGCCTGCAAAGTTTTATCATCAAAATGATCAAAGAGATACACCAGAGGTCTGAGGCAGACATTTTTGATCCATTTAGCTTTTTTTAACCTTCGCTAAATTTGACTTTGTTTTTTATGATGTTTGCGCCACGGCTTCTTCAGTCTGCTATAATTCCCTGATTCTGATATTCCTGAAATAGATGGGTGCGCCAGCATGCTTGCCTTGAAATCCTATTCTGCCTTTTAGTGGCAGACTTGCTGGAGCTTTCGACAGCCAGGAGGGGGCTTCGGTGCCATTGGGGTTGTTTTTGGCGTCGGTAAATTTTGCCAGGTTTATTTCATTGACCTGCTCGCCGTTGAGCAGCACATATATCATACTGTCTATCACCGTAATGGTATAGGCATTCCATTCGCCGGGTTTTTTTACTGCCGATTTACTGGCCGGTTGGCGGCCAAACAATGCCCCGCATTGCCAGCTCTTTGGGCTGTTGGCCCACTGCTCGCTGTAGTCGTCTGCTATCTGAATTTCAACCGAATTGGGTATCCAATTATCCAGGTCAGAGCAATGCAGAACTACCCCACTATTGGTGCCTTCGGCATTTTTGAACTCCAAATCCAGGATGAAGTTTTCGTACTCTTTTGATGTCCATAGAAACTGGTCTTCTGTAGCGGTGAAAATGCCATCTTCCACACTCCAGACCGTGTCAGGATATATGGCATTGGAAAGGTCTTCAGCAAACAGGGCTTGCCACTCTTTAGAATCGGGATGTGCTGTCAGCGGATACTCGGTTTTGGTTTGGCAGGAAAGTAGTCCGGTCAGGGCCAGAGAAAGAAAAATAAGGCAGGAAAGTGCAGTTTTCATAATCGCAAATCGAAGGTTTAAAAATGAATAATTTTGGTATAAAGGTATTGTCTGACGAGGCCAAATCCAACGCTCTGAGGCCAAATTCACCGGGTTTTTTGCCATATTTTTTCTCGACAAGACATAACGCGGGAGATGGAGGTTCCTCATTTTGAAAAAAAAAGGCAGGATTTAATTTCCTGCCTTTCCACATAGTTCTGATGCTATTTTACTGTTCGCTCCATGGGGGCGCAATGCCATTTGCCCTGCTGTAGGCTATCAGTTGGCCAAGGTGCTCATCGGTGTGTGATAAGCCAATCAACACAGCGCTCATCGTGGTGTAATTCCCCGGAAAGGGAAATTCAATTGTATTGGCCAGGTCATCGTCTTTCACATTTTTAATGGAAGAGACGATCAAATCGCCTGACTGCCTTACGGCCTTTACCAAATCTTCTTTGCTGATAAGGTCTTGCTCCAGTGTGGCCATATTCACCCCATCAGGCAAAGTGGCGCCCAGTTTGGTGGCGAAAAAATAGTTGGCTGAGATCACATGTTGCAGAACCCCGGCAAAGGAACGAACACCTGCTTGCGGTGCCCAATCGTATTTGTCGGCTGGCATTGCCTCGGCAAGTTGCACGATTTTGTCGGTAGACCTTGAAATCATGTTGGTACTTTCATTTTGCAGTTGCCCCTGGGCCATTGCCGATACGCTTGCAAACAATGCAATGATAAGAATTGACTTTTTCATTTGACGGTTGGTTAGTTTGTGGATAATAATTGTGTGCCCAAATAACGGTAAAATTTTTGGAATTAGTTTTACCCATCGTTGTCCGCTCGAGGATATAGTGGCTTTTTTTCCGGGCATTTATTAGCCTTTTTTTCGGAGTTGCTACTTTTCCGAAAAAAAATCACCATGCTGTGCAATCGGTCTGTCATCTTGCATGGCGGGTTAATAGTCTAAAAAGCTCATACAAAAGTGTTAATGCCTCAAAAAATTGGAGGAAACTGCATTAGCCGCAGTTCCCCCAATTTTTATTGCTAAAGTTTAATTTATCCAGTATTCACTAAAAGTTTTTCTGCTATCAGCTTTGTTCCTTCCTGCTTGATGGTTTTCCATGTGGTGTATGGTTGCCAATTAGCTCCCTTGCTCGTAGTCTTCCAGCTTATTAAATGAATATTCATACTGAAAGCTCATAGGGATGATGTCGTTGTATTCTTCAATGCTGGCATTTGACAAACAAGCTTCGATAATCCGCTTACCGGTGCCCAAAAGATCTTCTTTCAAATATTTCTGCAATTCATTTCTAAAAAAATCTCTGAGCAAATCTGCTCCGGCATCGTATCCCTGTAAGCCCACTTCGGCTTGTGTGTAAACTTTCAGAAACCTGGATGGAATTTTTGATCCTTCCAGGGTCAGGTAATTGAGTTCGTAACCCAGCAGTGGGCAACGGGCAGGTTGAAATTGATCATTCCTCAGTCGGGCAGCGCCTCTACGGGTCAGGTATTCGCGCATGAGCAATTGCGGCTTAAAGCCCACTTTCCAAACCCCAATATTTTGATTGGGCACCAGGGTGAAGGTAGTACGCGGTGTGTCGATAATTTGCTTGAGCAGCATATTGGCATGGGGCACACGTTTGCCTGTAGCAAATGGCCAGTATGAACCAACACCTTCACTTTCCATGCCTCCGGTGCTTACGATACTCGGGTTGTTGTGGCCACGTGGAGCGACCAGTCTCCACAGCCACGCCAATGCGGGAGGCAAAACATGAAACAATCCGATAATACCATATGAGGGGTTTTCATTCGAGCACACCGGCGTGCGTATCCCAAAACTTCTGATATCGACAGAAACAGGTCTGTTTACCACATTCGGCACAGATTTTCTCGGTATAATTACCCTGGGATTGGGACACGATTTCCCGGGTTCATCCTGTATATGTTCCCAAATTAAGGCAGTGGCCCCCGGGGTGGTTTCGATATTTAAGAATAATAAAGGACTACTCGGGTTAATGGTGTTTTTTTCTAGCGTGGGGTCGTCACCATATTGTTTTACACTATCCACCCTCACAAACCAGGCATTTTCTGCGTCTATAATGCGGAGTTTGCCGTCTTTTTTCTGTACAGAAGGATGGCAAAACGCCATATCATCGGCTACAGCATTGAAGGAACAAAATCGAGGGATGGTGATAAAACGTTCTTCAGAGGTCATTAAATTACGGCCCAGAAGCACTCGGCCATCAGATTCCCTCAGTATGTGTTGGTGCATTTCACTCTTTCCGCCACCGCTGGCGCCTTCGTGCATAAAGGTCGTCAGGTTGTCATATGGACTGATGGATTGAACTGCCGAACAATGGGCAATGATCCAATCTTCCTTTTCGGCGTAGTTGAGCATTACGCCATAAAGACCTTTTTTGGCACTGGGTCCAGGATATAAATTGTATGAATAAAGTTCGTGAATGGTTTCTGTCCGGTTGTGCACCACCACCTGTTTACCGTTAAAATGCGTATGCCTGAACACTGGCGCCACAAATATTACAGATTTGAGTTTAGAATTTTGTTGAAGCTCATCTACGGACACCATTTCCTGTAGCATGGACAGACCCAAAGCAAAGAAAGCTGCATTGGCAGGAGCAATGGCAATACCCAGAGAGCCGATATTTTCCCTTCCGGCAAAATAGAAGAAAACAGCCAGGTCTTGTTGTTTCATCCAATCAAAGGTTTCTTCTTGCAATCCAGAAAACTCATTGCCGTATTTTTCGCTAAAACGTTTCTTATCTGTCGGGTTGCTATCGGCAATCACCATGGTGTCAGGATCTCTGCGGCGCATATAAGCTTCTGTGTAATTTGCCGAAATACCGTTTTTAACTCGCTGAACGATCGCCTCGGTGTACATGCCTTTGCCCGGCACATCGTATTTCACTTCGAAGACGGCATGTTCCTTACCGTTGGTAGCTGCATCTGCTAATTCTTCGCTGGTATTGAAAACCGTGTAGCTTTTGCATTCATTCAACAGACTGATGATATTGTCAGGAACGATAATACCTTTGCCTTCTAAAACAGCCAATAAATTATTCATACTAGATTATGTTTTGTGATTATATATTTGGAAGCTTCTAAAATATTGGGGCAAACGACAGTTTCTGCATCGATTTCGTGCTGATGCATGGTGCCATGCCCGGTCAATAGATATATTGGGAAAATACCGGCATTTATGCCGCATTGTACGTCTGAGGGATGATCGCCAATGATGAATGACTTATTCAGGTCGATATCATGCTGTTCATTGGCTTTTTCTATAAATTGGGTTTTTGGCTTTTTGCATGCACAATCGTCTTCACTCTTGTGCGGACAGCTATACACCTCTTCGATATTGATGCCTTCCTTTTTTAGTGTTTCGACTATGTATTGGTTAACCACCGAAACTTCATCCTCAGTAGTTAAGCCTTTGCCAATACCCGATTGGTTGGTGATAATGAAAAAGCAAAAATGTGGTTGCAAAAGCGATAATGCTTCGATCGTAAAAGGATAAAAACGTACTTCAGATATCTTTTTAATGTATCCTACATCATCAATCAACGTTCCGTCTCTGTCAATAAAAATAGCAGCTCGTTTTGGCATTGCCATGGATTTATTTCAGAAGCAAAGATATTGGATAAATGCTTAATATATGAAGTAATACTTAATTTATTATCCGGTTTTTAATAATGCGGGGGTGACTGCACAAAGATAATTTCACTAATGCCATCATTGAGATTAATAGCATTAAATTGAGATTTGGCATTAAAATAAATATTGTCGCCGGGTTTCAGCACGAAGCTCTTTCCATCCAGATCGAATCGAAGTTCGCCGGAAAGCACATAAGAAAAAATCTGCCCGAAGGTGCTGCTGAAAAAACCATCGATGGCCGAAGCCTTAGAAAATCTAAGCAGATAGGTGTCCATTTGCTTGTTTGCATCGTGCTGCGAGAGCAGATAAAACATCGTTCCTGACTTATTTTGATCAATAAATTTGATATCAGAACTATATACCACCGGATTGTTGGCCAGTGAATCGTTTTCACCAATCAGCTCACCAACCGTAGTATGCAGCTTTTCGGCGATGGTTTTAAGCGTAATAATTGAAGGAAATGATTTTGCTTTTTCGATTTGCGACAGCGCACTCGGACTAATTCCGACTTTTTCTGCCAATTCGGTGAGTTGCATGCTGAACTGCTCCCGTTTCTTCTTTATTCTTTCTCCAATTCTCTTCATCCATTAAAAAATATAATATCAAATATAAATTAATTAATAAATTCAGACCTCCGGACCTGACGTAATTGATCATGTCGCGGATTTGTAAATTAACCTTAAATTAGTACCTGGAAAAACTGTATTACTTTCATTGACCCAATGACAGATTTTTTTTACTGCATCATTGTCGCGTGGTGTAGCCAGGGTGTGCAAGGTAATATTTAATGTGTTATCCTCATGGTTGACTTTCAGGTCGCAGGGTGTTTTGATGATGCTTTTGGCCAA
>JAAUQL010000028.1 GCA_012033595.1 Cyclobacteriaceae bacterium
TTGGCCAAAAGCATCATCAAAACACCCTGCGACCTGAAAGTCAACCATGAGGATAACACATTAAATATTACCTTGCACACCCTGGCTACACCACGCGACAATGATGCAGTAAAAAAAATCTGTCATTTGGTCAATGAAAGTAATACAGTTTTTCCAGGCACTAATTTAAGGTTAATTTACAAATCCGCGACATGATCAATTACGTCAGGTCCGGAGGTCTGAATTTGAGAATAATACATCGGTCGAAAGTGGGGAAAAAAGTTATCAGCATTGCCGGAACCGGCAATACCGATAACTTTAATTATTCACTTAAACCAGATGCAGAATCAATCTGCTTTTTGCCCGCCATCACTGCGCTGAAAGGCCACGGTTGTTGCTCTCTTTTCAATGATGAAAAGAAAGTAAGCTGCATCTCAAAAGCTATATTCCCTGTACCCTCGCATCAAAATCAATTGGTTCCACTTCAGGCTGCAAAGGAAATTTAATGGCCTTGTTATACTTTTGGGAGCGGTAGATGGCCGTAAACAGCTCCACGGTTTTGCGCCCTGCCTCTCCATTGACCAGTGGTTCCCGACCTTGGTCTAATGCGTGCAGAAAATCCTCAATCTGGCGTTCGATGTAGTACACTGTGGCATCAATGGACTGGAAAAAACGGGTATCTTCCTTTATCCATTTCGCAAGCTTGTCTTCCTCTCCCGGCACCGTCCAAAGGTCGTTTACAGGCGGTTCGGCCACATTGCTCACCCCGGCTATAAACATGGCGCCTCCTTCGGGTTGCACCCCTACCGAGGCGCCATTGCTGCCATGTATGTGTATTTTACCATACAAACCGGGTTTTTGGCTATTGCTCAATACAATGTTGCCCAATCCACCATTTTTGAATTTGACAATGGCCACAGCAGTGTCTTCCACCTCAATATATGGATGGTTAATATTGATCCAGGTTCCAAACACCTCATCAATATCGCCCATGAGCCACAGCATCACATCAAGCTGATGAGGCGCCTGGTTGACCAGTACGCCCCCACCCTCATTTTGCCATGTGCCTCGCCACGGATCGGAATTATAGTATTTTTCATCGCGCCAGCCCAGCATGGTGACCATGGCTAGTGATGGCTTGCCAATTTTTCCTGCTGCCACAGCCTCCTGCACGCGTTGTACAGGTCTGTAAAACCTGCGTTGACTAATGACACCAAGCTTTTTTCCATGAATTTTGGCTGTTCTAATCATAGCATCGCAATCGGCAAGTGACGAAGCCAAAGGCTTTTCCACCAGCACATGAGCTCCGGCTTTCATTGCTTCTAAGGCTGGCTCCATATGATTGGGGTGAGGGGTGCAAATCTGGACCAAATCCAGTTTTTCGCTTTGCACCATTTCGGTTATATTATCGTATGCCCTGGTGTCGTATTGCGCGCAAAAGTTTTTTGCCTTGTCCAATGACCGGCTGCATACTGCCACAAATTCAGATTGCTCGAGATTGCTTAATGCCTGGGCATGAAGGTGTGCTACTTTTCCGCAGCCTATTATTCCTGTTCGGTACATATTATTTTGGTCTAGTTGAAAATTGGTTTATTGATTCGCAAAATCCCAAATTACAAATCGAAGCAAACAAATAAGCACCAAAAGAGGAAAAACACAATTCAACGCATTGAAAATAAAGAAAATCTAATAACCACACCGGAATTGTGCATGTCGGGACATGCTCATCGTGGTCATCACCTGGGGTCGCTTTCAACATGCCACCTTCATGCATCAGGTACGGTGACCGTATTTTAAGGTTTCAGTACAAATTGCCGCCACGGCCATATCCCGCACACCATATCCAAAAAAATAAGTTTAGCCGTATTTTGCTTGTCCTACTTGTTTTTCCGTTTACGGTTCCAAGACCACCTTGTTCAAGCCTGGCTCTTTATCATAAAGTCGCTTAAACCACAATGCCCCTTCGCTCAAAGGTGCCCTGGCGCTCAGCAACGAATTCACATCGATCAGTCCTTTGTCCATCATGTCCAGCACCAATGGATATTCTCCGGCTATGGCGCAGCTTCCCTGCACCCTTATTTCCCGGGTCACCACCGATTGAAGCGGGAAGTCCACCTGCGGAGCGAGATTGCCCACCAAGGTGACTGTACCACCTTTGCGCACATTATTGATGGCGAAATTTACTGTGGCGCCTATCCCTACCGCTTCAAATGCCACATCAGCTCCCCGACCATTGGTGAGCGACAAGATCAACTTTTCTGCATCGTCGCGTTCCGGGTTGAAGCAGTGATCTGCGCCAAACTTTCTGGCCAGGTCAAGCTTTTGCTCATCAATATCGATGGCGATAATGATGCCTGCATTGGACAAAGTAAGCACTTGAATGAGGAACAAACCGATCATGCCGGCTCCTACCACTACTACAGTGTCGCGCATGCCAATGGGTGTAAGTTGTATGGCATGGGTGGCTACGGCTACCGGCTCTACCATGGCTGCCTGAACAAAGCTTACCTTTTCCGGAATATTGTGCAATATATGCTCGGGCACCACTACATATTCGGCGAAAGCCCCATTCCTCTGATATTCTTTAGGCGATACACCCAATACTTTGCGATGGTCGCTGAGGTTGTATCTGCCCCTGAGGGTGTACCAATCGTTCAGTTCAAATACGGTAGAGTCGAAAGTCACTCGATCACCGATAGAAAAATGTTTGACATCAACGCCGGCTGCTGCAATGACACCAGCAGCTTCATGTCCCATGATCAGGGGTGGCATCCTTCTGCCGGTGCTACCATCCATGCCGTGCACATCGCTTCCGCAAATGCCACAGGCTTTTACCCGCACCAGCACTTCATTGCTTTTGTATTCGGGCATGGGTTCATCTTTATAAACCAACTGGTTGTACGATTCTAAAACGAGTGCTTTCATGTGATTTGGGATTTAAAGGCCAGATCACAAAATTAATTGCTTTTTTTTTGGAAATGGAGTTACAAAGTAAAAATGCGATAATGGGTATCGCGGCCAGATTCCAGCTTGACTATACAGGATTTAATATTCAAATCATGCAGATTGAAATTGTTCTTGTATTCCCTCAATTCGAGCAACTTAATGTTGAGCAAACTATAAAAGGATATTTTGTAGTTGTAAAATTTCTTCCAATCCTCCAGGATCAGCCTCCCTTCAGCATCAATAAATACTTTTTCTACCTCCGGTAGTTTACCTCCGGCTGGATCATATTCGAATGCCCCGATGTCGAAATTGGATTTTTGACCTCGCATCACCCGGTCAAAATCGAATGAAACGCCATAGGCCGACATATCGGCTCCGGCATCTATGGCAGGCGAATGGGTTAGCAAACGAAAATTTCCTCCTGAAAAATCGATGAAATTTACCTCTTCAGGATTGTCGGTCAACAGGTTGTTGGACAGTTCATTGCCTCCACCCAGCTTTGACGCCCCACTGCTCACCACAATGTTGTTTTTCATGACGGTATGACTGATGTACTCGTTGCTGGCTCTGATGCCTTCATGCTTTGGATTGATGATGGTATTGTTCACAAACACATAGCTATCGTGGATTATATCTTCGCCATCGTTGGCATAGATGCCATCATAGCCCGCGTTGATGATCAGATTATTGAAAACGATATTATTGCCAATGCCAAATATTTGCAATCCATTGCCCGGGCCGTTTTTTATGATATTATTATAAATAAGCCCTGAAGTGCCTCCCCCCGCTATCATTCCATTGTTTTGATAATTGGCAAAAGGGCTTATGCCAAATTCTTCAACCACATTATTGTAAATTTCACAACCTTCGGAAGCACAGCCGACATCAATGCCTTCGGCTCCTGTACGTAAGGTGTGGTTACTGTATATTTTCAGGTTGTTGATCAGATGCGGATATAAAATTCCACAATCGGTCTTCAATCCGCGATAAGCATAGTGCCCGACATAAAATCCCTCCCCATAGGTATCGTGTACATAGTTGTGGTGCAAGCGCACATTGTTCATCACAAAGTTTTCGCGCCAGTACTCTGGCTGTCGGCAAATCGGATCCGATTTCACCATAATACCGGCAAAACCCGCATGAGCCACTTCGATATGATCTGCTTCGAAATCTGAACATCCACCGCCAAATTTGATGGCCGTATCTACGCCACCTTTCCCTATTTTAATCCCATACAAAATGTCATCACTTCCGCTTCCGGTCACTCGGAAATGGGTACTGTTCCAGAATTGAAAAATGCCGTTATCGACATCATTTTTAAAGAAAACCAATCCACCACAATTTTTTATGGTCACCGGGGCTGCTGCACTTCCGTGCACATTTTTCACCATCAACAAAGTCCTCAGTCCGGCTGCCAGACAAATGACGTTGCCGGGTTTCAGACCAGGTAAGTTTTCTCCATCTACATATTTTTGCGAGGTAGGAATTACAAAGTCACAGTCGCAATCGGCATTTGCTTCTGGTGCCGCTACCGTTATGTTTACTTTATCGGTTGAAATCCCCCCTTTGTCATCGGCCACCTGCAACTGAAATACATAATCGCCCCGGCTCAAACCCGACACGACAGTGCTCAGGCGGTTTGGATATTGGATGGTATACGTCGCTGGCCCCGCTAGCTTCTTCCAGCTTACGGCAGCAATTTCTCCATCGAAGTCTGTGGCGGTTCCGGTCAGGGTTACGGTACGGCCAGGCCAGGCTATGTAGTCATCCAGCCCGGCATTGGCAACAGGCAGCGCATTGGTTCTGGTGGACAAATCATATTGTAGCATCCACGCAAAAACATCGTGACCGGCTTGTCCATTGTAAGTATTTGTCCAGGAGTCATAGGATACGCCGGGGTATAATGTTAGTTTGGCCAAAGGCTCAGGAGCCGGTGCACACGCATTGATATTGTTCACGATATTGATCGAGCCATATTTTGAGTTGGGATCGTCCTCCCCATGAAAAGCCCAACACGGGACTTCCTTCACATCACAGGGCGAAAGGTTGTTTCCGTTGCCACCGATAGGCACAATGGCTGCTATTTTTTTCAGAAAAGAGCCAATATACGCCCAGGTCGCTGTGCCCCCATGTCCGAAACCGGTAAGATAAACCCTTTTCTTGTCCACCTTATAATTGGCGATGATATACGAAATAAAAGCGTCGATATGGGCGGGGTTCCAAAAGAACTGTGATTGGGGGGCAGCAACGATCATGGGAAACCCGCTTCCTTCATCGATCAATTTTGGTGTACCCTGGCTAAGTAATTTTGGCAAATCCGTTGTTCCATTGCCATATTGCTCTTCGGCACTTAGCGAAATGAGCAGCGGCAGTGACGCCTCCCGATCATAGGCATCGGGCAAATAAAGGTAAAACCCGTACGGTGATTTGGTGGTGCCTTTCAGGAAAGGTTTGATTTTACTTTCGGCCTGAAGTTGTGGAGCAAAAACATGGCCATTTTAATGGCCAATAGATACATTATCATAGGCTTGAGGTGGTGTGGTTGACGTAAAAATCAGCCGCCAAATATATCATATATATTCACAAACCAATAAAAAATAGGATTTTGTTATTGTGAAATTTATTAACGGAAGTATGACCAAAAGTCCGGGCAGGCGCTGATTTATGGCCTGTACAGTTTTTATGAAACCAGGCTGAGGCCGTGGAATGTGCCGGAATCTCCAGCGCTAATACTCCATATTGCCTTCGCTAAACCACTTGGCGTATTTGATGTAATTGGTAGCCGTGCGCAGAAAAACCGGCTGCATCTCCTCTCCTACCGGCTTTATTTTTTTTGCTGGCGAACCGGCATAAATATAGCCCGCCTCCACTACAGTTCGGGCCAGCACAATGGCGCCGGCCGCCACTATGGCTCCGCTTTCCACCACCGCATCATCCATCACTACGGCATTCATCCCAATCAACACATTGTCATGAATAGTACATCCATGTACCACAGCATTATGAGCTATTGACACATTGTTGCCAATCACCACTTTCGATTTTTTGTAAGTGCAATGAATCACCGCCCCATCCTGAACGTTGGAATTGTTTCCGATCGTGATTGAGTTGACATCACCGCGAAGCACTGCATTGAACCATACGCTGCAATGGTCGCCCATCACCACTTCCCCAACCACCGTGGCGTTTGGGGCTATAAAACAATTTTGACCGAAGACCGGATTGATGCCGCGTACAGGAAGTATTAAAGCCATAATGTAATTCTTGCTTTCCAAAAAAAATTGAACCGCAAAAATAACCTGTCAGCAAATAATAATAAAACTATCTCCTGCTCTTTCGACTAATATTTTATGTTGTTCATTGCGTTTGGAAAATAAGATAAATTGGAAACACTAAGCAATTTGGCGCGCAAGCATCTGCCGTTTTTGATTTAATTACCAGGAGGTAAAAAAAATATTTCTGTTCGAAAACGCTTGTTTCTGGTGCATATCAACAGAGCAGCACATACCTTTGGCATTTTAATATGCCAAACCGCAATAAATCGGAATATCCTTTTGTACCAGCACATCTACCCCGGTTGCTTGCCTGGGCCATGAGCAAAGACTGTTTTGCATTTATGAATGGCAATCGCCACCGACCGCTCTATGGAGCATTTCCAACTATGGTATTTGCCGGAAGCATAGCAGATATCAGAGGAACTGAACGTTCATTCGAAAAACTGCAACACTTTATTCAATTACATCAGGATTGGTTGTATGGGTATTTAAGTTATGAACTCAAAAATGAAATAGAAGAATTATCAAGCAGCAATCCCGCCAGCATAGCTTATGAACACCTGCATTTTATGGTACCTGAAACCATCATCTTGATTGGCGACGATAAAATAAATATAACTACTGTGTTAGAACCGGATGAGGTATTTGATGAAATCAAAAATTACCGTAGCGTCACAAAGCCCAAAGTGAACCGGTTATCAAAGCCATTTTCGCTCACAAGCAAAAAAAAAATATTTTGAGCGCATCGGACAAATCAAAGAGGCCATTGTAGAAGGTGAATACTACGAAATGAACTATTGTATAGAATACCTCTGCAAGACCGATGGGTTTGATGCCTTACAGTGTTATTTAAATCTGAATGCCCTGTCGCCCATGCCTTTTTCGTGTTTGATGAAGCAGGACAAAAAATATCTGATTTGCGCATCGCCAGAGCGATTTTTGAAAAAAGAGGGAAACAAAATCATTTCTCAACCAATCAAAGGCACCATCAAAAGAAGCTTTGACAAAGACGAAGACGAATCACTAAAGCAACGGCTGTTGCACAGCGAAAAAGAACGCGCCGAAAACCTAATGATTGTCGATTTGGTGCGCAACGATCTGGCGAAAAGCGCAGTAAGCGGTACGGTAAGGGTTGATGAATTATTTGGGATTTACTCCTTCAAAAAATCCACCAGATGATATCGACAGTATCCGCTACGGCAAAGCCCCAAGTGCCGTTGACAGATATCATCAAAAATGCTTTTCCTATGGGCAGCATGACGGGTGCGCCCAAAGTACGGGTTATGAAGGAAATAGACAAATTGGAAGATTCTGCCAGGGGATTATACGCTGGAGCGGTGGGATTTTTCACTCCTGACCATGATTTCGATTTCAATGTGGTGATTCGCTCCATCATTTATGATGAGCATACAAGCAATATCTCTTTTCATGTAGGCAGCGCCATTACATACGATTCTGATCCGGAACATGAATTTCATGAATGCCTGCTCAAAGCAGAATCTATTTTTGAGGTACTGCAACATCGTCCTCAATAATTATTAAAGATGAAAAACAGGCATCTGTGCCTACGGGCATAGGCAATTGCCGGGGGATAAAAACATTTTAAGTCTGCCAATATGTCATAAGGGCATTATGTTTTGTATATTTGCGGGCTGTTTTCTGAACGGATTGAAAAGAAGGAATTAAGCAATGGAAAAAATAATTAGCGATTTAGACATTATTTCAGAAAAAGATAAAAATACTCAGGAGGTACGATCCAGCAAAGATGTACCATCAGGAAAAAACCGCAAATTGTACATCGAAAGCTATGGGTGTCAGATGAATTTTTCTGATAGCGAAATTGTCACTTCTATCATGACCGGTGAAGGTTTCGAGACTACATCGCAGGCAAGGGAGGCGGATCTCATATTGATTAATACCTGCTCGATTCGCGACAAGGCTGAGCAAACGGTGCGCAACCGGCTCAACCATTTCAATGGTTTGAAAAAGAAAAAACCCGAAATCACCGTTGGCATACTTGGTTGCATGGCAGAGCGCCTCAAAAGCAAACTGCTGGAAGAAGAAAAGATCGTTGACCTGGTAGTAGGTCCCGATGCCTACCGCGACTTGCCCAAGTTGATCGGACAGGTGGACGAGGGGCAAAAAGCGGTGAACACCTTCCTTTCGAGAGAAGAAACCTATGCCGACATTAGCCCTGTAAGACTCAATTCTAACGGCGTCACGGCTTTTATATCCATAATGCGCGGTTGCGACAACATGTGCTCTTTTTGTGTAGTGCCCTTTACCAGGGGGCGCGAGCGAAGCCGCGATCCACATTCCATTGTAGATGAGGCGAAAACGCTTTTTTCCCAGGGCTTTCGTGAAGTAACTCTGCTGGGGCAAAATGTGGATTCGTACAAATGGGTCGAAAACGAAGCACTAAAAGGCAAGGCACGAATAGAAAAAAACCAACCGGCAAAAGTGGTAAACTTTGCCAACCTGCTGGAAATGGTCGCCACTGTACATCCCGATCTCAGGGTTCGTTTTTCTACCTCACATCCCAAGGACATTACCGACGAAGTATTGTATGCCATGAAACGGCACGACAATATTTGTAAAAACATCCACCTGCCGGCACAGAGTGGCAATAGCCGGATACTGGAAATGATGAACCGTACCTATACCAGGGAGTGGTACATTAAAAAAGTGGATGCCATCAGGGAAATCCTCGGACAAGGTTGCGGCATCACCTCCGACATGATTGCAGGCTTTTGTACCGAGACCGACGAGGAGCACAACGATACCATCACTCTGATGGACTATGTGCAATATGACTACTCCTATATGTTTGCCTATTCTGAAAGACCCGGTACACTCGCAGAAAAAAAATACACCGACGATGTACCCGATGAGGTAAAAAAAACCAGACTTGCAGAAATCATCGACAAGCAAAGGGCCTTGTCGAAGGCCAGAAACCTGCTCGACCTCAAGAAAGTGCACCGCGTGCTGATTGAAGGAAGCTCCAAAAAATCTGAGGACTATCTACAAGGTAGAAATGATGCCAACAAGGTGGTGGTCTTTCCGAGAGCGCATTATGCCCCCGGACAATATGCTGACATTTTAGTGACAGACTGCACCTCGGCCACCTTAATAGGCGAAGCAGTGCAAAAACACACAAACTAAAAAATAGTGAACGATTCAGAAATTCAAAGTATAAAAGCAAGGTTTGGGATTATAGGCAATTCGCCCTTGCTCAACCATGCCATCGAAGTTGCCAGCCAGGTGGCTCCCACAGATATGACGGTGCTAATCTCCGGCGAGAGTGGCAGTGGCAAAGAATCATTTTCAAAAATAATCCACCACCTAAGCCCTCGAAAGCATGGCAAATTTATCGCCATCAACTGCGGCGCCATACCTGAAGGCACCATAGATTCCGAATTGTTTGGCCATGAAAAAGGATCCTTTACAGGAGCTCACGAATCGCGCAAAGGATATTTTGAAGTCACCAACGGAGGCACCATATTTCTGGATGAAATTGGCGAAATGCCGTTGGCCACTCAGGCAAGGCTGCTAAGGGTGTTGGAGTATGGCGAATTTATAAAGGTTGGTTCATCGAAAGTGCAAAAAACCGACGTTCGAGTAGTGGCTGCCACCAATGTAAACCTGCTCGATTCGGTAGAAAACGGCAAATTCAGGCAAGATTTGTACTATAGGCTCAACACCGTACCCATCTATGTGCCACCCTTGCGCGAGCGCGGCGCTGACATAGAGTTGCTCTTCAGGAAATTTGCCGCTGATTTTTCTGAAAAATATAAAGTAAAGCCGCTTTCACTTACCGAAAATGCCAAAATCGCCCTCTCCAAATATCGTTTCCCCGGCAACATTAGGCAGCTAAAAAACCTGGTAGAGCAAATATCGGTATTGGAAATGGAGCGGGAAATCAATACGGACAAAATCTTGAAATACCTGCCGGCAGACAGCAACTACCTGCCCGCTTTGTACAGACAGAATCAACAGGAAGACAAAGCCGGACTCTCTGAACGCGATCTGCTATACAAAATATTGTTTGATATGCGCAAAGATGTGAACGACCTCAAAAAACTGGTGCACAACATGATCAATGAAGATATTATCGACCGCGACGGCATCGATAGTGCGCTCATGGAAAGCTATAGAAATGCCGCAGAATCTACTTCAGGCAAAGAAAACCTGCCTGCTCCCTATGTACTCAAAAACCCGGAACCAGACTACGATTTTGACAACATCGAAGACATCTCGCACGAAACCGAGCGTGATGAATCGCTATCGATAGAGGCCAAAGAAAAAGAATTGATAATAAAAGCATTGCGCAAAAACAATAATAGAAGAAAATATGCTGCCAAAGACCTGGGGATTTCTGAGCGTACATTATATAGAAAAATCAAACAATTTGAAATTGATGATTAAACAGGCCATACTTCTTTTATTAGCGGTGCTGAGCTTTAGTTCTTGTGGGGTGTATTCTTTCACCGGAGCCAACATTTCGCCCGATATCAAAACCATTTCGATTCAGACGTTCTATGACGAAGTAGGTACCGGGCCGCCCAACCTAAGCCAGCTCTTTACAGAAAAGATCAAAGACTATTACCAACAAAATACCAGCCTTAGCCTGGTGCCTTCGGAAGGCGACCTGCAACTGGAAGGCAGCATATCGGGCTACAGGCTCACTCCTATGGCGCCTAAATCGGGTGGAAGCCAAAATTTTGCCGATGCCGACATAGCTGCACTGCAAAGATTGACAATTACGGTGAAAGTGACGTACTTGAACACCCAGGACGACAGCTATGACTTTGACAATCAAAGTTTCTCCTTTTACCAGGATTACGATCCTGAAAAAGAGGATTTCAATAACATAGAAGCTACCCTGGTGGAAGAAATCTACGATGCCATCATCCTGGATATTTTTAATGCCTCTGTCGCAAACTGGTAAATTTTATGATTGACGTGGAAAAAAGCAGAATAAATATATTGCTCCATCAACCTTCAAAAGCTGAATACAGCGATATTGGACTTCTGGAAACAGAAATACGCAAGTATCCCTATGCCCAGTTTTTGCGTGTGTTGCTGGCCAAGGTGCACTTCGAACTTGACACTTCTGAAAAAAACCAAAAACTCACCAGTGCGGCCATTTATTCTGCTGACCGGTCAATACTTAAAAAAATCATTCAGGAAAATGGCTATCTGGAAAATATCCAGGCCATAGAGCCAATGCAAGACCAAGCGCCGGCGGCAATTCCCGCGACAGAATTAAAAGGAGCAGTCGCAGCTACAGCACCTATTCCGCCAGCACAAGAAGAATCTGTTCCGCATCAAAATGTAGTGCAGGACAGTTCATCGATATTTGCCGAAGTGCTCAAAAATCTGGAGAAGTTGAAAGCCCTGCGCCAACAATTTCAGTTTCTGGAGTTAAATGACCAAGCAGATGAGGTTGACACCAAAGTGGTAAGCGAAGCGCAGAATGAAAAAAATATAACCGAAGTTGCCGAATCGCCCAAGCCCACCAACCCGGGCAAATCACAGGAGCGTGAAAGTCCCACACCAAAGAAGACAGAGCAAAAAAAGAAAAAACGCGATGAATTGTGGCAGCAGGACGAATTGCTGGACAGCGAGGTGAATGTTTTTTTTCTGAAAGAAATAGAACAAAAAAAAGAAAGCCTCGAAAGGCCGGCAACTGACAAACACCTGGCACAAAATGAAATCATAGAACGATTTATCATAGACCAGCCCAGTATTGGCAGTGTAAAAAAAGAAAGCGATAAGACCGCAGAACAAATCAACCGCGATCTGGCCGATAAAAGCACGAGGTTCAATGACGAGCTGGTATCGGAAAACCTGGCGATCATCTTGCTGAAACAGGGGAAGAAAGAGCGTGCAGTCGATATTTATAAAAAATTAATTTGGAGATTACCGCAAAAAAAGGCTTACTTTGCGGCTCGAATTGAAGAAATTAACAAATAGTTCACATGTTTACATTCATTATCACCCTTATAATCATCTCAGCCTTGTTATTGGTTTTAGTCGTATTGGCCCAAAACTCCAAAGGCGGTGGATTGTCCAGCCAGTTTGGCGGGGGGGGCACCAGCCAGGTGATGGGTGTAAAACGAACCGGCGACCTCCTGGAAAAAATGACCTGGGGTTTGGCCATTTCCATTATTGTGCTTAGCCTGGCTTCTCACATCTATCTCAAAAGCTATACGCCAAACCCTGGAATGAGCAGCCCAACGCTTGAGCGTGCCGAAGAGCAAACCATCCTTCCTCCTGCCAGCAACAGCTTGCCTATAGAAGGTTCCGAAATCGAAACTGACGACGAAAATTCTTTCGAAGGTCTAATCGAAGAAGAAGGAGAAGAAGAATAATCCATTTTCATAAGCTTCCGGATTTTTTACCACTCGCTTTCGCTAAAAAGCGATACTTTTAGTGTTGTGCTAAGCGCCGTGTCACAGTGTGAGCTGGTGCTTCCTCCATATTGCCGATATGCATACCTGATTTTCTGCCGGATCAGCATATGCCAGGGAGTAACCTGGTGAGACTACTGATGTCAGGTTTACCTGTCGGAACACACACAACCCAGCGCTATAGTGCACCATAAAACCCGCAAAGGTGACTGCACCTGGCCAGCCCATAATCCCGCAAGCCCGCTTGCCGTCACTGCCAATGTAGAGTGACCCTAACCCCCATTTCCCCATCTTGTCAGATTAAAAAATTGTCATCAGAAGCTTATTGTCAGTCATTTTTTTTGAATCATGCAAAATTGGCAGGCTTGACGCATAAAAATATGTCAATTTGCGATTGGCATAGGAAATGCAATAGCGATGACTGATTTAAAACAAACCTTAATTTTTATAACAAAATGTCGAAAGTAAATATCAAACCACTAGCAGACAGAGTTCTGGTAGAACCTGCTGAAGCCGAAGAAAAAACTGCTTCTGGAATTATTATCCCTGACACTGCAAAAGAGAAACCTCAAAAAGGTAAGGTCGTGGCAGTGGGCAATGGTAAAAAGGATGAACCTATGACTGTAAAAGTTGGTGATGCCGTACTTTATGGTAAATATTCCGGAACGGAAATTACAGTAGAAGGCAATGATTATCTGATCATGAGAGAATCAGACATTTTAGCTATCCTTTAAAAAATTTTTAAATTCAAAACATAACAAAAAATGGCAAAAGAAATATTCTTTAATACAGAAGCAAGAGAGAAACTTAAAAAGGGGGTAGAAGCTATTGCAGATGCCGTAAAGGTAACCCTGGGTCCAAAGGGTAGAAATGTGATCCTCGACAAAAAATTCGGCGCTCCCACCGTAACCAAAGATGGTGTGACCGTGGCCAAAGAAATTGAATTGAAAGATCCTATCGAAAACATGGGTGCTCAATTGGTAAAAGAAGTGGCTTCTAAAACTGCCGACGACGCTGGTGACGGTACTACCACAGCCACCGTACTTACTCAGTCGATTTTCGCACACGGAATCAAAAACGTAGCCGCAGGTGCCAATCCTATGGATTTGAAAAGGGGTATCGACAAAGCGGTGGATGCAGTGGTTCAAAACCTGAAAAATCAATCAAAACCCATCAAACATTCCAATGAAATAGCTCAGGTAGCTACAATCTCTGCCAACAACGACCAGGAAATCGGAAAAATGATTGCCGATGCTATGGAAAAAGTTGGAAAAGATGGCGTAATCACCGTAGAAGAAGCCAAAGGAACTGATACCGAAGTGAAAACGGTAGAAGGAATGGAATTTGACAGAGGTTATCTCTCCCCATATTTCGTGACCAACACCGAGAAAATGGAAGCCGAGCTCGACAGTCCTTTCATCCTGATTTATGATAAAAAAATCTCTTCGATGAAAGAATTGCTTCCTGTATTGGAAGCTGCCGCACAAACCGGCAAGCCACTGGTGATCATTGCTGAAGACGTAGATGGAGAAGCTCTGGCTACCCTGGTAGTTAACAAAATCAGAGGTTCACTGAAAGTAGCCGCTGTAAAAGCCCCTGGATTTGGTGACAGAAGAAAAGCCATGCTGGAAGATATCGCCATCCTTACCGGAGGCACCGTAATCTCTGAAGAAAGAGGTTTCAAATTGGAAAATGCAACGCTGGAATACCTAGGAACTGCCGAAAAAATCAACATCGACAAGGACAAAACGGTGGTGATCAATGGCAGTGGAGACAAAAAAGACATCGATGCAAGGGTGAGCCAAATCAAAGCCCAGATCGAAAACACCACGTCTGATTATGACAAAGAAAAACTTCAGGAGCGTCTTGCAAAACTTTCTGGTGGCGTGGCCATCCTCTATATTGGTGCTGCTACCGAAGTAGAAATGAAAGAGAAAAAAGACCGCGTTGACGATGCACTGCATGCTACCAGAGCTGCCGTACAAGAAGGTATTGTAGCTGGTGGGGGTATCGCGCTGATTAGAGCCATCCAATCGCTCGATGGCCTCAAGTCAGACAATGATGATCAGGAAACCGGTATCAACATAGTGAGATTGGCATTGGAGTCTCCTCTTAGAACCATTGTGGCCAACGCAGGTGGCGAGCCATCGGTAGTGGTACAAAAAGTAAAAGAGGGCAAAGAAGACTTTGGCTACAACGCCAGAGAAGACAAATTTGAAAACATGGTTGCAGCAGGTATCATAGATCCGACCAAAGTGACCAGGTTGGCACTTGAAAATGCGGCATCAATAGCTTCGCTGCTATTGACTACCGAAGCGGTGGTAGCCGATGCACCTAGCGACGACAAAGCTCCTGCCATGCCTCCTATGGGCGGCGGCGGAATGGGCGGTATGATGTAATCCCTGCCCCTTATAGATTTAAACAAAAAAGCCTCCTCGTGAGGCTTTTTTTGTTATTCCAACCATTTTCGGCTTACGTACCACGCTATTTTTCAAAATCTGACAGAAAATTTTTCCCTTCCTAAAAACTATTACCATAAATTTGCGCAACTTTTTAAAATACAAAATATGGCCCGGATGCACGATGTAATTGTTGTTGGAGGCGGTATAGTTGGTCTGGCTACCGCACTGAAATTGTTAGAGAAAAAACCGGATATCAAGCTTTTGCTCCTGGAAAAAGAAGACAAGCTGAGCGCTCACCAAACGGGCAACAACAGCGGGGTGATTCACTCGGGTATTTACTATAAGCCGGGCAGCCTAAAAGCAGTGAACTGCCGCAAAGGATACCGCATGTTGTTGGACTTCTGCGATACGCACGGCATCAAATATGAACTGTGTGGAAAAGTGATCGTGGCTACCGACCAAAGACAGCTGGCCGCTCTGGACACATTGTACGAAAGAGGCATACAAAATGGGCTGCAAGGTTTAAAGCGGATCAGTAAAGAGGAACTGGCGCAAATAGAACCGCACGTAGCAGCCATTTCGGCATTGCAAGTACCAGAGACAGGCATCATCGACTACAAGGAGGTGTCGGCTAAATATGCCGAAATTATCCAGCAAAAAGGAGGTGAGATCCATACTTCTGAAAAAGTTGTGAACATCACCCTTCAAAAAGAATCGCTGGTGGTAGAGAGCAGCAAACGCAAATACGAATGCAAATTATTGGTCAACTGCTCGGGTTTATATTCCGATAAGGTGGCCAAAATGACCGGTCAGCAAATCGATGTGAAGATCATCCCGTTTAGAGGCGAGTACTTTAAAGTGAAAAAAGAGAAGCACTACCTGGTGAACAACCTCATCTATCCGGTGCCCGATCCCGCCTTTCCCTTTCTAGGGGTACATTTTACCAGAATGATTGGAGGAGGAATAGAAGCCGGCCCCAATGCAGTATTGGCTTTTGCCCGCGAAGGCTACAAAAAACTAAAAATCAACTTCCTAGAGCTTGCCGAAACACTGATGTGGCCGGGATTTCAAAAAGTGGCCGCCAAATACTGGAGCACCGGATTTGGCGAGATGTACCGCTCCTTTAGCAAAAGTGCGTTTACCAAAGCGTTGCAACATTTGATTCCGGAAATCGAAAAAGACGATCTGGAAGATGGAGGTGCGGGCATCAGGGCACAAGCCTGCCGACGCGATGGCACACTAATCGATGATTTCCTGATCTATGAAAATAAATACGCCGTGAATGTATGCAATGCCCCATCGCCTGCCGCTACCTCCTCGCTGGCCATCGGAGATACCATTTCAGATATCATTGTAAAGCGTATTTGAGCCTGATTGCCCCAAAAAAGCATAACTGCTCACCCTAAATTTGTATGGGATTTAGCAAAGCAAGCCTCCGGGATTCTAAAAATTTGCCTTAATTTAGCCAAATGCAAAAAGGAAGACCCGGTTTTTTCTGATGTTGAATTGCTGCGCTATGGCCGACATATCGCATTGCCGGAGTTTGGCATAAAGGGGCAGGAAAAGCTTAAAAAATCAAGTGTACTGGTGGTAGGCGCCGGGGGCTTGGGCTGCCCGCTGCTGTTGTACCTGGCCGCTGCCGGAGTAGGTGCTATCGGCATCATCGATGATGATGTGGTCGATTTGTCTAATCTGCAAAGGCAGGTGCTCTTTACCGTAGATGATCTTGGCCAACCCAAAGCCACCTGTGCGGCAAAAAGGCTATTTCAAATCAATCCGGAAATTAAAATTACCCCCATCATTAAAAGGCTTGATGCAAACAATGCCTTAGAAATATTGGCCCGATATGATGTAGTGGCCGATGGCACAGACAATTTTCCCTCCCGCTACCTGATCAACGATGCCTGCGTTCTGCTGCAAAAAACCAATGTACATGCTTCCATATTTCGATTCGAAGGTCAGGTGGCGGTATTCAATCATTTGCACGCAGACGGCAGCAGGGGACCCAACTACCGCGATGTATTCCCTGCCCCACCGCCTGAGGGGCTTGTGCCCGATTGTGCAACTGCAGGAGTTTTGGGTGTGTTGCCGGGCATTATCGGCAGCATTCAGGCCAGCGAAGTGATCAAGGTACTTAGCGGTATTGGGGAGAGCCTCGCAGGGAGACTACTGATCTTCGATGCTTTGCACATGGAAACCCGAAGCATGAAAATCAGGAAAAACCCGGCGCTTGCGCCCATTACCGAACTGATAGATTATGAGTTTTTTTGCCATAGCCAGGATGCCTCAAAAATAGAGGGCGATGCAGCAAACCCGCACATCATTAGTCCACAAGTGCTGCATTTACTCATAGGCAATATTTCCAAATCGATTCAACTCATTGATGTGCGCGAAAGCCATGAATATGCACAGGGCAACCTTGGCGGCATGTCGATTCCCTTGTATCAGCTCGTTGACAATATTCATAAAATACCCAGGGATATTCCGGTGGTGTGTATTTGCCGCAGCGGAATGCGCAGCCAAAAAGCAATGGAACTATTAAAGAAAAAAGGGTTTATGAATGTGAAAATCTGCGGGGAGGACTGAGTGCCTGGGTAGCAGAGGTGGATAAAAATTTCCCTTTGGCATAGCCTCTATTCGCTGCCCTCGTGAGCAGTCTTCAATCTATCGAGGCCGTTAAACCTCGGCGTATTTCACCCTGCCATCCACAAAGTACATATCTACCTCTCCTTTGCTTTTGGCATTTATTTTACCTCGCGGGGTAAAGAAAAATTTGTCCTTTACATATTTATAAGTATCGCCGGAAATATTTATTTTTCCCGCCTCTCCGCTACTTTCCATCCGGCTGGCCACATTTACGGCATCTCCCCAAATGTCGTAGGCAAATTTCTTTTGTCCCACCACGCCAGCCACCACCGGGCCAGTATTGATGCCAATACGAATTTCGAAAAACGGTTCTTTGCGCAATTCCTTTTCACGCCTGCGTTTATCCATATAGTTGCGTACCCGCAAGGCTATTTTAATGATGTCTTCCGGATTGGTTTCATTGGGCAGCGGCACGCCACCTGCGCACATGTAGCCATCGCCTATGGTTTTTATTTTCTCCACACATTTTCTTTGGACTTCCAGTTCGTATTGCTCAATGATCTGGTCAAAAGCCACAAAACATTCGTCGAGTTCGCGTACAATCTCGCCCGGGCTCATTTGAGCGGCTATGGTTGTAAAACCCTTGAAATCGGTAAACATGATGGTCACCAGCTTATAGTAACGTGGCATCACTTTCTTGTTTTTTCGCAGTTCATCCGCTACCGGTGCCGGCAAAATATTCAATAATAAGGCATTGGTTCGCTCCTGCTCGGCTTTGAGTTCCTGTTGTCTTTTTTCTATTTCCGATTTTTGCTTGAGTATTTGTTTGTTTTGAGTTTCCAGTTTCCTGTTGGTCCTCCTCTTGTATTGATTGGCCACAATAGCCACGACCAAAAAAACAAAAATGACCCCGATACCGCCAAACATGAGTTTCCTTTCCAGCTTGTTTTGCTCGATAATGGCAAGATTTTTCTCAGCTATTGCATTTTGATTTTCCAATTCGAGGGTTTTGTTTTTAATCTCAACTTTCGTTAGCTCCAGTTCTGTTTTTGCATTTCGTTGGTCGTGGCGAGTTTTTCTATTTTATCCACCGACTGAGCCAGCGAGTCTTTCGAAATAAAAAATTCGAGGTAATTTTTGTGGATAGAGGCATAATAGGCCTCATTGGCTTCGTCATCGAGTTCGGCAAAATTTTGCATGAGCAGATCGCTGCTCTCCAGGGCCAGGTCGTTGTACAGGTTTTTTTGAGCGTAGCGCAAAGCGAGCTTCAGTGCATTTACAGATTCTTTGTATTCACCAATGATGTACTCCGCTTCGCCGCCATGAATCAGTGCCATTACATCTTCGTAGCTGCCTTCCATATTGGCCTTTTTAAAGAGGTTGTGCGAACGTTGCAGGCTCTTGATGCAGTCTTTAAGATATCGCTGCTCTTCGTCCATGGCATATTTGCCCGATTCGGCCATATGCTTTTCCATAATGCCTTCTTTGTAGGTAGCCCGGGCTTCCAATATGATTCTATCTGCTTTGTTGGCATTGGTAGCGGCATAGCCGTAGTATTTTTTTGCCACGGCCAGGTCTTCCTGCTTCACATAGTAGTCGGCAATTTTAAAAGCCAGCAAGGCAGCCTTTCCTTCCTCTTTGTTTTCGGCAAGCTGGTGATAATGCGTGATGGAATCAGAAACAGAAAAATGCTGCGCTTGCGCGAATAAAGAAAAAAGCAAAGGCAAATAGCATAAAAAATATTTTTTCATCATCGATACTTGATCTTTATTTCCGGTCTGGTGACCGGGGTCATAATTTACGCCCCCCAATCAGAAGCGTGCCCAAATATCTGTATTTATTCAGGAACATATAAATATTTTAAAGTCCAATGCAGATACTTGTAAGTATTCAGGCCGATTTGTTGTTTAGTAAATGTTCGATGAGTTTTTGGGGAACAGTGAAGCCATGCCAGCCGTATAGCTATTAGCCGAAATATTTTTATATTCCCCCTTTATTTGAATAAGCATAATACCACAGCATGCAAGAGCCCAAAAACATACTAGAAAAAGCAGAATTGGAATCCTGCAACCTACTGTTCAAGCTGCCTGCCAACATGGTGTACCACAATCTAAAACACACCAGGGAAGTGGTGAAAGCGGCTCAAGAAATAGGGTCATATGCCAATATAAGCAGCGATGAACATGAAATACTCATGCTTGCGGCTTGGTTTCACGACACCGGATTTGTAAATTCTTATGATAAACACGAAGAACAAAGCGTGGTGTTTGCCAGGGCATTTTTAGCCGCCCAACAGTATCCTGATGAAAAAACAGATATGGTGTTGGCTTGCATAGAGTCAACCAGATTGGGGCAGAAACCATCTACCAGGGTAGAATGCATATTGCACGATGCCGATTTCTACCACCTCTCCAAAAAGTCTTATTTCGATAAACTCATACTGCTGAAAAATGAACGCGAGAGAATTAGCGGAAAAAAAATACCAGACCACACCTGGTATCAGCAAAATATGGATTTTCTCGAGAAGCATACCTACTGTACCGAATATGGAAAAATGGTGCTTTTTCCTAAAATGCAAAACAACCTGGCCCGGCAGCGCAAGAAACTGATCAAACTGCAAAACCTGAACATGGGTCACGAATTGCACCTCGACCCCAGAAGGCTCAAAGAGCTGAAGAAAAAACTGAAGCAGGTAGAAGGCAGACCCGATCGCGGCATTGAAACGATGTTCAGGCTCACCTCCCGAAATCACCTACAGCTCAGTGCCATGGCCGACAGCAAGGCCAACATTCTTATTTCGGTCAATGCCATCATCATCTCCATCATCATAAGCGGATTGATAAAAACGCTGGACAACCACCCGCATCTGGTCATTCCCACTTACATGATCCTCACCATCAATGTGGTCACCATTGTATTTGCCATATTGACATTGCGTCCCAATATTTCAGAAGGAAAATTCACTGAAAAAGATATTGAAGATAAAAACACCAATCTGCTGTTTTTTGGCAATTTTCATGGTATGACACGCGAAGACTATAAATGGGGCATGCAGGAAATGATGAGCGACAGCAACTATTTGTATTCCAGCCTCATAGACGACATCTATTTTTTGGGCAAGGTGCTGGGAAAAAAATACCGTTTTCTCCGGCTCTCGTACAGCATTTTTATGTACGGCATCATCATAGCGGTGGTGGCCTTTGTGTTGTCCAATTTGATGTACATTGGCGATTTGGGCATTTAGTCCGTGGTGTTTACTTCACTCTTATGAATTTTGGTGCACAACGGACTTTGTACGTGCGCTATGATTAAACGAATCGGAAAGCCAGCCAAGGACCGGTATTTTTTCCATCAATCATAATCGGTCGGCCAATTCTCATCTGCAATGGCCACCCCCGCAAACCGGCCGTGATGCGTGATGGACAAACAGGTGCTTTGTCGTACGCCGCAATGCACAAATTCAGGCACGCCTAGCGGGTTTTTAACGATTTTCAAGTCTTCAGAATCGCAGGAATAAATGTGGCCAAAGAGCGACTTGGCCAGGCCATAACTTTCGCGATGTTGCATAGAGTAACTGCTACTGCTCAGGGTAATGCTGACACTTGCCCGCTGATTTACCAACATAGACAATGCCGTGGTGTAGATGTATTCATTGGTCACCTGCGTTTTGGAGCGATAACATGCCCCGGATATTTCCACGAATCCATAAATTGGGCATGTGGGCTGGCACTGAATGGAAATTGGAGAAAAAACCGGAATGCCTGTCTTGCGCAGGTAAATTTTATAGGCGCTTTCTTTCATACTCCAAAGCCGCCACAGCATCTGCCCCTTGTTATTTGTACCGGCTATCAGACTTTGCTCGTGGTGGGTGAATACCTTGTTCAGATACCTGCTATTTTCCCAGGGCTTTTCTTTCAATGCCAGTTTCATATCAACGATGTCGTTTCCGATCACTGCTTACCCATTTTGGCGGTGATGATATTCATGGCAGCCACCACCGATACCATTTGCTCCATTTCTTCATTTTCTATGCGAATATCAAATTCATCTTCCACATCCAGGATCACATCTACCAGGTTGGCAGAGTTAATTTTAAGGTCAGTGATAAAACGGGTTTCTTCCGAAAGGTGATCAAAAGCCTCTTGATCCTGAATATAAGGAAGCACGATTTTTTTTAGTTTGGTAATCAGTTCTTCTTTTTCCATAAGTACAGCTTAGTTCGAAAAGTTACTAAAAATAATACAGGCATTTACATCGCCAAAGCCAAAACTTGCCTTGGCAGCTATCCGCAAGGGCGTTTCCATGCTTTTTTGGGGAATGCGGCTTTCGTCGATCAGATCCAAAATTTCAGGATGGATATCTTCGCAATTGATGTTTGGAAAAACAAGCTGGTGCTTCAATTGCAAAATAGTGGCCACACTCTCGATAGCCCCTGCCGCGGCGAGGCAATGCCCGACCATGGATTTTTGTGAATTGATGTATGGAAAATTTATGCCTTCTCTTCCTAAGGCAGTCACCCAGTTAGCTATTTCGGTTGAGTCTTTAGAGGTCGCGGTTAGGTGACCGTTGATCACATCGATTGCTTGTGCCTCTATTCCGGCATCTGCAATTGCCCCTTTGATGCACTGCTGCACCGCGTCTGAATTGGGTGCGGTCATGGTGCCCCCAAGGCGCTGACCACCCGAATTTACCATGCCACCTAGCACTTCTGCATAGATGTTTGCCCCACGATCGAGGGCGCTTTGTAAAGATTCGAGTACCAGTGCCCCTGCCCCACTGCCTGGCACAAAGCCACTCGCCGAGGCGCTCATTGGCCTGCTCCCCCTTTCCGGATCGTCATTATGCTTGTAGCTCATCACACGCATGGCATCGAAACCTCCCCAAATGTATGGGCCATCGTCACTGCAACTGCCCACCAACATGCGCTTTGCCTTGCCGTATTTAATGCGCTCAAAACCCATCAATAATGCCTCCGCACCGGTAGTACAGGCCGATGAATTGGTGGTTACCTGATTGCCAAGACCGAGTATGCCCCCTAGATAGGCGCTGATGCCACTGGCCATGGTTTGCACCACTACCGTGCTGCCCAGCCTCCTCACCTGTTTGTCGTCCAAAAGATAAATAGCCTCACGAAATTTATCGATTCCCGATGAGCCCGCCCCAAAGACCATTCCGCTGTGCGGATCAGCAGTTGCATGCTCGTCTATAGCCAATCCGGCGTCTTTCCAGGCATCCATGCCTGCCATGCAGCCGTACAAAATTCCGGCACTATTAAACCCGCGCAATTGCAAGGGGCTCAAATATTTGGCTCTGAGTGTGTCGTCCACCACCGGCATGCCACCGATACAGCACGAAAAGTTGAGTTCCTGAAGTTTCGGATGGAAAGTGATGCCAGATTCGCCATTTTTGGTGGCTCGGGTAAAAGCGTCCTGTCCTATGCCATTTGGTGCTACCACACCAAGGCCGGTAATTACTACTCTATTCATCGTCTTGCGGATTGATCATGCCAGCAATGGTGCCCCGACAAACCAACTCATCCTGCTGGTTGTACATGGCCACTTTGCATTTTAATTTGTGAAAACGGAAATAGACTTTTTCAGAAACCACCATGACCTTCTCGCCCGGCATAACGGGATGATAAAAATCTATCTGGTGGGAAGTCAAAGCTATGCGAGACTTGTCAGGGTATTCTCCTTTTTCTTTTTTTATAATATAAATACCCAGACATACCACACCGATCTGCGCCATGGTTTCCGTAAGGATAACACCGGGTGTAATGGGATGATCCCTGAAATGACCCTGGTAGAAAAAGGCACTGCTGCTAAAAGTATAGCTGCCCCGCATGCCATCTACGGAAATGTCGGTGAGCTCATCGACAAATAAGAAGGGCTCTTGAAAGGGCAATAAGGCTATAATTTCTTTTGATGTCATTTTATCAGTACTAAATTTTTCGGTATTGCCAATAGCAATTTATATCAACACAAATGTTCGCCGCCATCCACGGGGATTACCACCCCATTGATCCAGGCTGCTTCATCTTTGCATAGCAGATAGACTACATTGGCCACGTCTTCGGGCAGAGTAAGGCGATGATGGGGATTTCGCGTAAGCGCATGTTCTTTCAACACTTCACTTCCCGGAATGGCGCGCATCGACATGGTGTCTGTCACCCCTGCCTGAATGCAGTTGGCCTTGATGCCATAGGGTGCAAACTCCAGAGCAATGTTTCGCGTGACGGCCTCCAGGGTAGCTTTTGCCGCAGATACCGCAGCATAACTTTTCCAGGCTTTGGAATTTCCCTCGCTGGTAAAACTGATTATCCTGGTGTCCTTTGCAAATAAACCGGCCTCAAAGATTGCGCTGGTCCACTCATAGAGGCTGGTGGCCATGGCATGGATGGTAAGCGCAAAATCAGCGCTTTGCAATACCGGGGCATCGGCACTGACCATAGGCTTTAGATTGCCTTTGGCGATGCTATGCACCAATACCCGGATTTTTCCCGGATTATGCCATTTTTCCGTCAAACCAGCAATCATCATTTTCAGTTTTTCGGGATGGAGGGCATCAGCATTAAAGGAGACAAAATCTACCCCTTGTTGTTTTATTTGTTCAAACTCCGCCATCACATGCTCCTCCTGACTTCTGGCACACCTATACACGATGCAAATGTTCAAACCATGGGTGGCCAGTTTTTTGGCACTTGCCAGACCCAGCCCACTGGAACCTCCGAGGATGAGCGCCCACTGGTTTTTGTTTTCAAATTCCCTTACCATTTCAATAGTATTCGTTGTGCGGTAAATCCAGGGCCGAAGCTCAGCATCAAGCCATGGCTGCCCTCTGGGGCTCCGCGATCCATAAAACGCTCCAATACATACAAAACCGTTGCACTGGACATATTGCCATACAGGCGCAAAACCTCTTTGGTATCCTCAATATTTTTTCCAAGCCCCCCAAAGAGTTCTTCAACGGTCTGCACGATTTTTTTTCCTCCCGGATGAAAAATCAGGTGGTCAATGTCTTCTATACTCATTCCATTTTTTTGAAGAAACGGATGGACAATTTCCGGAAAGTGAGCAGCAATGGTTTCCGGCACGGCCTTATCCAGTACCATAGCCAGACCGGAGTTGGTAAGTTTAAAACCCATCATGTGCTCTGCATCATAAAAATGATACATGGCTTCATCGACCAGTTGTGGCCCCTGCTCGCCGGGATGCGACGACATAATGACACATGCGCCACCATCGCCAAAAATGGCCGCACTCACAATATTGGCCATCGAAAAGTCATCGAGTTGAAAGGTGGCCGTTGGCGATTCCACGGCAATAACTGCTGCCCTCTTTCCAGAATTGGCCTGCAGGAAGTTTTTGGCATAAATCATCCCCGATACGCCGGCTACACAACCCATTTCAGTTACCGGAAGTCGCACAATATCTTGTTTCATCCTGAGCCGGTTTATCAGGTAGGCATCCAGCGAAGGGATCATAATGCCGGTGCAACTCACCGTAATGAGAAAGTCGATGTCTGATGGATCCAAACCTGCCTTTTGCAGTGATTTTTGCAGCGCACCTTCAGCGAGTTTCACCACTTCCGTGGAATAAATATCGTTTTTGCTTTCGAACGAAGACTTGTAGAACACCTCATCCGCATCCATGATGCCATAGCGACGATCGACCCCGGCATTTTCAAATAATTTCAGGACTTTTCTTTTGAAACGTTCTTCCCGGCCTTCCATCCACTTTTCGACATAGGGTAGTATGTCGCTGGTCATTCTGGTATATGCTGGCAGTTGGCTGGCAACTGATAGGATTTTGACGCTCATGATTTTTTGTTGATGATCCATTGATAGCGAAAGGCCCATTTCCACTTGATGGTGGATTTCGCTGCTAATTTTTTGGCCATATATTCCAGTTCCATTTTTTTGAAGCCTCGCAACACAGATATGCTTCCATCCATTTTTACCATTTCGTTGCTAATGAACACTGTAAGCAGGCGAAATAAATTGTAGGCAAGCGGATGCCGATGCAGGTCGTTGACCACGAGACCCAGACTGGCTTTTCTAAGCAATTTTGGTAATAATTTAAGCAATTGATTTTCTTTGAAATGGTGCAGAAAGAGAACCGATATAACGATGTCATAATGAAGCTGATCGAAGGTATCGGAAAAACATCGCAATGCACGAAGCTGATTTCCGGATAGCCGGTGGATAATTTTCGTGCATAGGCCAAGGTCGCGGCATTGGCATCGATACCAACCAACTTGAATTGATATCCATCGCGGCGGCCATAGAGCGCCACTTCACGCAACACATCACCACTGCCACAGCCCAGATCGACAATAGTATAAAGTCGATTAGAATTTTGGTGTTGCAGCAGCTTTTTAAGCCCCTGAATGGTGACATTGTTGCCTCCAAGCCACTTGTTGATCAGAGCCAGCTTGTCGAGCGTGTCGTACAAGACTTCCCCATCGAGCTCGAAATCGTCCATTAATTCCATGCTTTCCGACCTGTATTTGGTATTTTGAAAAACGCTCATGCCGGTGCCATTGGTTTACCATGTGTAAGACGAATCAACCTGGGCAAAAGCCATGGGAAAATCTTGAGTATGGCCATGGACAGCCTGGTCGATAGGTCGTGGCCAAATAGTGTAGCTATGAGGCGCCCCACTCCCAATCTGGTGCTAAACTCATGTTCCCACTTTTCCATATACTTCTTTTCCAAGACCTCCCTCGACTTTGTTTCGCTAGTGAAGTAATCTACGATAAGGCCAGACAATATCTGCGCACTCCTAATCGCCATGCCCATTCCGTTGCCACAAAGTGGGTGTATCAGGCCGCTGCTATCACCGCACATCAGCACATGCCCTTCCACCGGCATTTTTTTATCAAATGAAATTTGACTGATGGTCAAAGGCGATTTAAAAACGGGCTGAGAATCTTTAAAAACTGCTTTAAGAAAGGGATTTTGAAAAACTACCCTTTCCTGAAATTCCTCTGTATTTTTGTATTTTTTGAATGCTGCGAAACTGGTGATGTAGCAAAGATTGATGCTGCCGTCTTCCACTTTCGAAACCCCGCAATATCCGCCATCGAAGTTATGCAGGGCGACTAGGTCATCAGGAAAAGTTCCTTTCACATGTGTTTTCACCGCGAGAAAGGGAGACCTTTTGAACGTAAAATCTCTATCCATCAGCTTGTCTAGAGCAGATCGCTTGCCATACGCCCCAATGGCAACAGGCGCTGTAAATACCTTTTGCTGCTGCGTGGATATAAAAAAGGAACCCCGGTTGTATCGCAACTCCGTGACCTTGTCATGGATCAGACTTGCCCCCTGTTGGATGGCTTCATTTGCCAGAGCGGCATCGAAAGTAAAACGGCTGATACCAAACCCCCCGAGAGGCAAAGAGCTGGAGATCAACGTCCCCTGCCGGGTGCTCAGCTCAAACCTGGCGATGGTTGTGGCACCCAGAGCGTGCGGATCGATATTTAGAGAATGCAAATATGGCAACGTTTCGTTTGAGACATATTCGCCGCAGACCTTGTGCCTGGGATACTCGTGCTTTTCGATCACAAGCACTGCAAGGCGATGCCTTGATAAATGGATAGCCGAGGTAAGACCAGCCACTCCACCTCCAATAATGATGACATCATAAACGTTGGAAAAGTGTGGTTTGGGCATCGATGAATCGGGGTCTGGTAATCGTGTTGGTAATTGGCAATTTAGAATATAAAAAACATAACATGAATGCCTGTTAAAAGTTTGGTGAAAATAATGAGTCCGACTAGTAAAACCAGATCTACTTGCATTTACTACCCAGTTCGTCCAGTACATGCTCTACCGCGGGGCAGCAAGCACTATTGGTCAGGGTCAGCTTAAATAGTTGCTTCATCTTTTTTCTGTCTGTATGCGGATATTCGCGACATGCTTTGGGTCGGTCATCGTAGATCAGGCATTTTTTGTCTGGTAGTAAAAATGGGCATGGCATAGATCGAAAAACAAAATCGCCATCTTCATCGATTTTCAGATAGGTGCGTTCAAAATCGGCCTCCCTCAAGCGGAGGGCTTTGGAAATTCGCCTGATATCGGGCAAAGTTATTCTGGGACCTACATAGGTACAGCAAAAAGCACATGTCAGGCAATCGATCGTCGCAAAAGCGCTTTGGTGTGCCGCATGAAAAAGCTTATCAACCTGCTGATCAGGCATTCTTTTCATTTGTTTGAGGCTTGCCTCAAAGTCCGACTTTTTACCACATGCTCGCTGCACAAAAGCTTCATATTCCATCTTGTCATCCATGATTTTGCTTGGAGCGTCAAAATTAACAATGAAAAAGGTAAGGCAAAACAGGGCAGAGAAGTACCTTTACCTCCGGGTTAGATACATCTCTCTAATGCTACCCCCGGGTTTCGAGACATCATAATGCCCGCTATGGTCATAGTGGAATTGCTTTTACATTGTTTTTATATCAGAAACTTGAGTATTTTCGATAGAATATTTTTACGTTGAATGTCCAGCACATTTTTGAATTCTATTTATTGTTTTTTTTATAAATAAATTAAGCTATGAAAGCACTGACTTTTTCCTTGTTTATCTTATGTGTGTATGCTTGTACTACGCCTCAATCTAAAGAAGAAAAACCATCAAAAGTCCAGTTGATTTTTGACACCGATTTTGGTCCTGACTATGACGATGTTGGTGCCATCGCTTTGGTTCATGCCTTTGCCGACAGTGGCCAGGTGGAGGTGTTGGCTACTATGGCCAGCACCGACTACGATCATGTCGCCGCCACCCTCAATGTCTTCAACACCTACTTTGGCCGTCCCTATATTCCTATTGGTGTACCGCGAGATTCGGCCATAAGCGACCGCGACTGGCAAGGCTGGTCTGATTCGGTGACTGCACACTATCCACACCACATTACATCCAATGAGCAGGCAGAAGATGCAGTAGCCCTGTATAGAAAAATACTTGCCGAACAGCCCGATAGCAGTGTCACCATTGTGACTGTGGGTTTTTTAACCAATCTGGCCAATTTGCTTCGCACCGGCCCCGATCAGTATTCAGAGCTAAGTGGTCCCTTACTGGTCGAAAAGAAGGTGAAGGTATTGGTAAGTATGGCCGGAGCCATACCCGCCGGCAGGGAATTTAACGTGTTCAAAGATGGCGAGGCAGCCAAAAGTACTTTTGATTCCTGGCCTACTCCTGTTATTTTCAGTGGCTTTGAAATAGGAGAAAAAGTAAAAACCGGATTGCCCCTCATCGCCAACGAAAATATTAAAAATAGCCCGGTCAAAGATGTATTTGCGTTGAGTATCCCCAAAGCAGACCAAGACAGTCTGGGGCGGATGAGCTGGGATCAGACTGCCGTCCTGGTGGCCATAAAAGGCGCCAAACCTTATTACCACCTTACTGAAGGCCGTATGGTTGTGCAAGAAGATGGCGCCAATACCTGGAAAAATGACGGCAAGGGACATTTTTATCTTACGGAAAATTGGACATCAAAACAAGTCGAACACCTGATCAACCAACTAATGATGCACCAGCCGGTAAAACCATAGATACAGTAAGCGGGCATTTTTACACTTTCTGAACAAGCTAAAGATTCAACTGTGTTAACAAAAAGTGTTTATCCCTCTTTGCCTATTTATCGAGGCCCGATAAATCTATCTCCATTAAAATGAATCATATGGTCAGGTACATCCATTAACCACACCTCTGTTTCCCAAGCAATAGTATTTGAATGTTTTTTAAACTCCATCATATCCGGAAAAGCCGTTACATAGACTTTTCCAACTTTACAGTTTTTCAATAAATCCTCGAGTTCTAAAAGTCGTTTAGGAGAGACGGGGCCGTGCGAGGTAACAGCTTCAATCAGAAAAATCCACTTTCTTTTGTCGTCATAGATTACGACATCAGGCAATTTTCCGTGCTGTTCAATTGGAATACCTAAATCCCGCAGTCCTATTTCATCAACAAAAAGGTCCTTTTTGGCGGTGTCGCCTAAGTATAAAAGCGTTCCGCCATTTGCAAATCGTGGGGCAAACTGCTCAATAACAGCTGCCTGAACTTCATTATGCTTTCCTGCCGAAAGTTTTATGATTTCACCGTTTTGCAGCAAAACCGGAATTTGGTTCAATTCTCGTTCCTTTAAATAAACTTCTGAAAGTTTTCCAACGGTATCAATAAAGCTATTCAAAATCGCTTTCCAGTTCAGCGTTTTATATGCTTTTACGACGTTCAAAACTTGATACGTCAAGGCATAATGAGCTCTTGGGCTATTGACTGGAAGAATTGGATTATCTGGGTTATAGTCAACGACTCTAGCCTGAACAAATTGGTGAAGCACTTGCCTTCTAAACGTTTCCCGCGTGTTTGGGGCGTAAGATTTTCCGTAGTTTTCATTTACAAAAGTCATAATACCCTTTGTAACACCTAAACTCTGGCGTGTAGCTTTTGCCCATTTGTCATTTTCTTTAATGTTGCATAAGGCCAAAAATGTCACAGCCGCCATTTCGTTGTATTGTGCAGGTGGCAGGCCTAAGGCTCTTAATATTTCTTGCGCTTCTTCTATCTTACTCATATCAATTTAATATTACTTCCAGCTCAAAAAGTTCATTCACAATGTCGTTTACATTGTTCATCGTATAATTATTAGAAAGTATGATTTTATTGCCTATTTCTTTGATGCTGAATAAGGGTGGAAATTTCATTTCTCTCAATTCTGTCGCACTTACATTTACATTACCGTTAAAAATCTGGAAGTAAGTGTCGAACAATTCGCTATTGAGCAGCGCACAAAGTCCTACAATTTCATCACGGTTTAAATGACCGTCTTTTCGGTATATATAATTTACTTTATTTTCAACTCCGATATAGTCCGCTTTGGCATAGTTGCAGAAATATGGGGCTGCAATGAGTCGGCTCTTGTCGTCTTTTGTGCTAAATCGTCTTAAAAGTATGTAATTCCTGTTCGGAATCAATAAAGATTTTGAGCCGCTTTCTACTTTAATGAATTGCCCCTTTTCTTTGAGGTGTTTGGGCCATTCCAAATTCATTTTGTTTACGTTGTGCAGCCAAAACAAAGGAGCTAGAAATACTGTCCCTTTTTCTATATTATTTTGAATAAAATCTAAGGCACGGAAAGATACTACGGGGCCTGTAGAAATGTTTATATTGAAATCTGCTAAAACATCCTCCCAGGTAGAAACCAGATTCAAAATGCTTTCTTCTTTGTCGCTGGTAGGTAAATGCAAAATTTTCTCTTTTGAATTTAGGTCAATGAGTTCTTCCGCATTAAAGTACTTTATTTTTGGCTCAAAAATGTCTTTAATACCAGTACTTGATGAAACAAGCACTTTTTTACCCGGATCCCTTTTTATTTTAATTGCTTTCAGTATAACTGTTTCTTGCAAGACACTGTCCCGATTAAAGGTATCCTTTCGAGAATTGAATAAATGTATCTTGTCAATTTGTACCGCATTAAAAAACACCGTTCTAAATGCTTTGAAGTAATTTCCAGAAGCAAAACTTCTTGGAGTGATAAAAATTAGTTCGCCATTTTCTGAAAGTAGCTTGGCAGCAATTCCCATAAAAATTGAATAAATATTAGGTTGACCGCTAACTAATTCTTGAGAAGCAATTACCCTTTTATCGTGTTTAGAAAGCTTAAAATAAGGCGGATTTGAAATGACAATGTCGATATTTTTTCAGAGCTCCTGGGTTCTTCAAACAAACTTGGCAATCTGTTTTCTTTGAGAATACTTGCATTCTCCAAAACAAAATCAGCGTAATGTAGCATGTAGTTGAATTGAATGCCTTTATTTATTAGCCACCCTTTAAGGTAATCGAGTGCTTTTTGTGAAAATGGAATTAAATCAAGGTCAGTCTCATAAGCGACTATGTCAATTTGATCCATTTTAGGTTGTATGCGCACCAAATACTCAATTAATGCACATGATAAAATTGCCGTTCCGCACCCCGGGTCTAAGATTCTGATGTGTGTTTTTATAAGGTCGCAATAAGAAGCCAGTAAATGGGCAATCGGAGCAGGTGTGAAAAATTGTCCGTTTACTTTCTTGTGTTTAGCAGTTACTTGTTGTGTATAATAAATACCTAACCTGTCAGCAAAGGCACTTGGCAGTTCTTGGTAGATTGGTTCAATATTTATTACTTTATTCATTTCGCAGTGCTTTTATATATGCAATTTTTTCTTCAGCAACTTTCAGAATATTCAGGTCAACTTCTTCATCCAAGATTTTATATGCAATTTGGTCACTCAAAAATCTTCGAAGAGTTTTTTTCGTTCACATTAAATAAGTCAGCTGCATTTTTGATCAAGTGCTTTGTGGGTTGTCTTTGATTTCGTTCAATTTTAGCAAGTAGCGAAGGGTCAATTTCAACACTTGCTGCAACTTCTCTCAATGTCATACCGGCAGTTTCTCTCAGTCGTCTGAGTTGTTCACCAAATGTTGAATGTTTTATCACTTTAGCCATTCCGGAGATTTTTTGTCCAAAGATAAACAGTCTGTAGAAATGGACATAAAATGTCCACAAAAAATTTATAAATATTTGGCAACGAGAAGATAAAAGCAATCTGTATGATCTCGCATCATGTTGCCAAATAACAAGATTGATATAAAAAGTGCCTCTTACCTCACCGTCTTTTCTCGAAGCAAACACCAATTACATCCACAAATGTTCCGGAGTTATAAGACCAAATACTGACTGAGATAGTTTCTGCTAATGAGCATGGCGTTTTTTGTGTCTTGTATAGAATTTTCGAAAGCGCGATCTTCTACCTCTATGCATACCGGGCCACGGTAGCCTGATTCGGACAATGCACTAAAAAACTGACCCCATCGCACCTCACCAAAGCCTGGCAGTTTGGGAGTATGATATTCGAGCGGGTTGGCCATAATGCCCACCATATCCAACTTGTCCCTGTCCAATTTCACATCTTTGAGGTGCACATGGTGAAAACGCTCATGATACCTGTAGATCGGCTTTATTTCGTCCATATGCTGCCAGATCATATGGGATGGGTCGTAGTTTAATCCAAAATTTTGGTCAGGTATGATTTCAAACATTTTGTCCCAGACCGCGGGGGTGGTTGCCAGGTTTTTGCCACCCGGCCATTCGTCATCGCTAAAAAACATGGGGCAATTTTCTATGGCCACTTTTATGCCATGACTACCGGCATATCTGATGAGCTCAGGCCATCGTTCGGCAAAAACATCCAGATTGTAGGCCAGGTTTTTAGATGGATCACGGCCAATGAAGGTATTCACCACAGGTATTTGAAGCCTGACCGCAGCATCTACTACTTTCTTGAGATGATCAAAATAAAAATCTGACCGTTGTCTGTCGGCATCGAGCGGATTTGGATAATAACCTAATCCGGAAATATACACCTTATGATTTGCCAGGAAAGTACGGATATGTTGAATCTGACGTTCGTCCAGGCTATCTACGTCGATATGTGTAACCCCGGCATATCTGCGCTCTGCCTTGCCTTTTGGCCAGCACATCATTTCGACACATTTGAAACGATGCGCTGCAGCAAATTCGACAACCTCTTCAAAAGTACTTTCTGCCAGTATTGCGCTTACAAATCCTAAATCATGCATAGTTTAGCTATTGAAAATAATATCCATCCGCTCCGAAATATCCTGAAGCCTCGTCCTGTCACCGCCAGGCACTTCGGCCGAGCCCCAGCCCCCGGCATATTGAACGGCTTCGAGGGCATCCATCACCAGCGGCCAATTACAATCCCCTTCGGTCAGTTCCACTTCAAATCCTGCCCAAATGCCTTCTTCACGCTGCTTCTTGCGGCTGTACTCTTTGATGTCAAGTTTTAAAATCCGTTTGCCCAATATATTGATCCATTGTTCCGGCCAACCATATCGTACTATATTTCCCACATCAAAATACCAACCAATCATCTCACTTTCAAACTCATCGATATATCCGGCTGCTTCGAGCGGACTGATCAGAAAGTTGTTCCAAACGTTTTCAATGGCAATTTTCACCCCGGCGGCTTCGGCATGGGGGATCAGTTTTTTGATTTCCTCCTGCGAGCGCCGGTAGGCATGGTGGTAAGCAACCTGTTCGCTGACCACGCCCGGCACCAACAAGACCGTATTGCCGCCATAGGCTTTGGTGTCGCTGATGGCCTTTTTCATCGATTCTACGCACAAGGCACGTACTTTTGGATCGGGGTCAGAAAGTGGATACTTCCAATGGAGGGCATTCACCGTGCCCGGTATCAGGATACCGGTTTTGTCCCGGGCATTCAATACCTCTTTCATTTCAAGGTTATTGGGGCTATCGAGCTCTACCCCGTCAAAGCCAACATCCTTCAGCAACTTAAATTTATCTAATATCGTCAGGTCTTCTTTGATCATTCCGTACTTCAGGCATTTTTTGATCTTCAGACCGCCTGCTTTTTTAGCGGTGTTGGCAAATACGCTCAGCGGGAACATGCTACCCGCTGCCGCCAATGTCGCCGCCTTCAAAAACATATTTCTATTCATACCATTACCTGTTTAGTAAAATTTAGTAATGCCGGATTGAGCCACCGGTGGATCGGGATAAATGGTATGTTCATCAATATTGTCCGGTCCAAGTTTTTCGGTCGAATTGATCGCCTGATCGTAGGTGATGGTTTGACCGGTGTAAGCTACCATTCTGCCCATAATCCCCAGCATGGTACTTTGAGCCATTTTTTCGCCATCGTTCACCGGCTTGCCATTTCTGATCGAAGCAAACAGTTCGTTGTGTTCTTGCTGGTACATATCGTTGTCTTCACCCTTGTAGCGCCAGTTTTCTGCTCCACTGATGGCATGTTTGCTTCTGATACAATCCACCACTGCATTGCCCTTGTTGCCCATCACCTCTACTGCATAGCTATTGGAGCATTCTTTTTGTTGCCTGCTGAAGTGGTATCCTTTCACCCCGTTTTCATATTCGTAAACAATGGCAAAGTGATCGTAAATATTGCCATATTCCTCACCGGTTCTGCTTTGCCTTCCGCCTGTACCCGTAGCGCTCACGGGCTTAATGTCGCCAAGCGCCCATGACATCATGTCGATGCTATGGATGGCCTGCTCCACTATATGGTCTCCTGAAATATAATTATAATATAGCCAATTGCGCATTTTTTTCTTCATCGGCGACCAGTCGGGTTCGACATCACGCAGCCACAAGCCTCCGGTGTTGTAAGTATTGTACACCGATAGCACCTCGCCGATGGCTCCATCGTGAATGCGTCCAAAAGTAGCGCGTTTTGGCTCGTGGTATCGCCAGCAAAAGCCTGATACCAGCGAAAGGTTCTTTTCTTTGGCTGCCTGGGCTGCATCGAGTACACGCCTGATGCCGGGGGCATCTATGGCTGTGGGCTTTTCGCAAAACACATGCTTGCCTGCCGCTACGGCCATTTCGAGCTGCTGTGGCCTGTAGCAGGGAGGTGTGGCGAGGATGACCACATCCACGTCAGATTCCATTATTTTTCTGGAGCCGTCGAAGCCGACATACTTGCTCGATTTATCTGCTTTTACCCTTTCGCCATGTAGTTTTTTCAGACTGTCGTAAGAGAGTTGCATCCTATCCTCGAAGATATCGGCCATGTGGGTAAGCACCACATTTGGGTCGGCATTGAGCGCCTGACTGGCAGCACCCGTGCCCCGGCCTCCACAGCCAATGAGTCCTACTTTGAGGGTATCGCTATTAGCAGCAAATGTGGTGCGTGGAAAACCCATGTTGATGGCCATGGCGCCACCAAAAGCCGCCATACCGGTAGATTTTATAAATGTCCTCCTGGTCTTATCTTTCATTTTTTAAGAATTTATGTTTTATGGTTTGGCTGACAATTTATGGAATTTTTCAGCAATAAAAACGATCAAATGCCATAATTTGCAGCAGAAAACCGCAACTAATTCCACGAAATCAATGAGCTTTGCGCTGTCTATATTTCTAAACCTGCCGATACTAACCCGGGAACGGATATGCGTATTTTTTTTATATTCGTGAAAACGAAATAACGAGTATCTTATGAAAATACTATTTATTGGAGGAACTGGCAATATTTCGGCGGCTTGTACCAGGCTGGCATTGGATAAGGGCATGGAAGTGTACCACCTCAATCGTGGAAATAGAAAACTACCAAAAAGAGTAAAATCCATATGCGCAGACATCCATCAGTTTGATGAGGTGAGAAAGGCATTAAAAAATCACAGATTTGACGCTGTGGTCAATTTTATCGCCTTTATTCCTAAAGACATCCAACATGATTTCGAACTGTTTGATGCCATCACCAACCAGTATGTTTTTATTAGCTCTGCTTCGGCCTATCAAAAGCCGCCTGGCCATCCGGTAATTACCGAATCGACCCCGCTAAAAAACCCGTTTTGGCAATACAGTCGCGACAAAATCGCCTGCGAGGAACTACTGAACGAATTGTACCGAAAGCACGATTTTCCCATCACCATTGTGAGGCCTTCCCTTACGTACGATACGGTGATACCCGCTGCCATTGGCAGCTGGGAAGATTTTACCATTATAGAGCGCATTCGCTTGGGCAAAAAAATCATAGTACACGGCGATGGCACATCCTTGTGGACCATCACCCATTCAGAAGATTTTGCCAAAGGCCTGGTCGGGCTGTTAGGCCACCAGCAAGCCATTGGCCATGCCTTTCATATCACTTCCGACGAAATACTGACCTGGAACCAAATATACGAAGCCATCGCCCTCGCCGCGGGGGCACCAGCCAAAATGGTGCATATCCCATCAGCATTCATTGCCCGTTTCGACAATTTCCAAACCGGCAATCTGCTGGGCGACAAAGCCCACAGTGTCATTTTTGATAATTCAAAAATCAAATCGTTTGTGCCGGAATTCAAGGCAACTATTCCTTTTAAGACTGGAATACAAAGAACAGTAAGCTGGTTTGAATCTTCGATAGCCCGAATGGTGATCAAAGAAGAAACCAATAACTTTATGGACAGCGTAATTGAGGCCTATGAAGGTTTGAATTCATAAATTTAGGCCGCAGACGGCATGCTAACCTTCTTTGCTGCTGAGCCAGTTCTCTGCCTCGTCCATACTTTTAAACAATTGAAGCTCGAGTGTGGAGATTTTGCTGGCGAAATCATTGGCTGCAAAAATGGTGAAAACATCATGATTGAGTACCAATGCATCATATCTGAGGCCTAATTGTAATACCGGCATCATGTTTTTCAAAATCCAATTAGTCAGACCGGTAAAAGTGCCCTTCAATTCCCTGAGATCATTGAGAAAAGAAACCACAGGCCTGCCTTCCATCATTTTCATTACCGCCAAATACATCTGCTTGGCTTGCTCCATATCCAGATACCCATGAAACTCAAACAATATTCTTTTTTTTTCGGGAAAGTAAAATGCTTTACAAAACTTAGTTTCAAAAATTGTTTCCATGCTAAAATTTCATGCTAAAGAAAATCGATCATGAATGAATGGTGAAAACAAAATATTGGTAACCTCCCAATTTGCATAAAGAAGTAGTTTAATATCAGCTTCAGTGTCAGGCAATATTAGCTTGAATATCCACTAGTAATAGAAGGGATTGCGACCCGTAGTAAGTGACATTGCTGATTCAATACAAACACCACTACTACCCGATCGCCAGGTTAATTACCAATAAAGAATCATTATTTTATCGCATATATTCATAAAACCTGAAAAAATTCCTAATTTGGTTTGACAACCAAAATATACATGAAACCAGAAAACCTCACTTCGAACGCCAAAGTCGAAAGACCAATAGAACATTGGAATGGCGCCCTGCCCGAATTCAACTATTTTAAAAATATAACCGTGACGGCTTACTGCCCTGCCGAAGACAGGTTTGTATTTGTAAACGGCCATATCGACAAAATACCCGGATGCCCGGCAAATGAAATCTTGAATGGAGGCAAAAAATACTGGCTTTCTTTGGTGCTGGAGGCGGATCGCAAACGGGTTGACCTATTTTTATGTGACGCCAGCCATCATGAATTGATTGATGATCAAAACATGACCAAAAGGCTCAATTACAGGCTTATCAATTCAAACGGCCTTCCCTTTTATATATCGCACGAACAAAGATACGTGCATGCAGACCGTTTGCTGATCATCAATACCATCATGGATATTTCGGAAAAAATGCAGGTATCGGCTCTGGTCAGCAAGCTCAATTCCAAACTTCATCCGGATAGCAGCCTCAGCGAAGCAACCAGACTGAAAGATGGCATAGAAGAAATTTCTCATCGTGAACACGAGGTATTGCAACTGATTGCCACAGGACTTTCATCCAAAGAAATCGCTAACCGATTGTTCATCAGCAACCACACCGCCATTTCGCACCGCAAAAACCTGATCGAAAAATTCAATGTGAAAAATACCGCTGAGTTGATCAAAGAAGCATCGAAGGTAGTGTGGCTAAGCTAAATGCCCGGGTTATCCCTATGCCAGGAACGCATGTTTTTTTGATTTCAACCTGTTGACACGCCAATAATAGCGCAATGGCGCCAGACCTCAGTGGCTTCCTTTGGCGGGGCTGGCGGAAGAAAAACAAACCAGAATGTATGACGGCAAATCTACTCTATTACCACCTTTCTTCGGCTGATCGTAGATGCGCTTTCCCCATACTTTGCACTTGCTTTTATCAGGTATTGACCAGGTGTTTCCGGTACAATTATATCGGCATAATAGGTCATCTGACCCAGTGCATCTACCTCAAAAGGCTGTTGGTGCCTGAGTACCACATCACCATTTGCATTTTCCATGCTCAGGATCAACTCTCCAGTGGCGCCGCTTTGTTTGTCATTTATCATCATAATGGTAAAGCGCCGGCGCTCGTTGGCGTTCAGTTTTGGCTGCCAAAAATTGAGATAAACGCCCACTGGTTTAAAAGCATCGCCCACATACTCAGCAAAATGCGGCTCTAGCTGTAGCTCCCTGACATCGATAAAATTGTCGGAAGTGATGGCTCCCGGATGACTGGAGGATAGGTACACAAAATGCTGCACCCCCGCAAAGGTGCGGTAGGCACGCAAGTATTCGGTATGGCCGGCTAGCACATAGGCATAAAATTCAAAACGCTCTGTGGCGCTGCTGTTGCTGCCAAGAAAATGGTCATAAATGCGTTTGGTGAGCAAAGTGGGCTGGCCATCGCGGTTCATCCAAAGCCAACCATATTCATTGACGACCAGGGATTGACCGGTTTGCCGAAATTCACCCATATTGGGCGTTGGGTACATCGATTGGAAACTGGCCAGGTCAAATGGCTTACCGGGACTGAAATGATAAAAGCCCTGGGTAAGGCGGTATGGGTGAAATTCCACCATATCGTTTTGGCCGGTTGGAGGATTATAGCTGTTTTCCCATGGCCGCGCCGACAGGTCAAGCTTTCTGATTTGCTGAATGAGCCCGCTATTATACATTCGATCAGAAGCGGTTTCGTTCATCGGATCCCAAATCACCAGGCTGGGGTGATTCCACGAATCAGACATCCAATCGATCAATTGAGATTTGAGCTGATCCAAACTCCAGTATTCGGGAATATCTTTACGAAATGCAGGTAGGGTCCAGATCGGAAACTCATTTTGCACCAAAATGCCCGCCTCGTCGGCAATGTCATAATACCTGTCTGGCACCGGGCCAATTACCATCCTAAAGCTGTTCCAGTGCATCGATTTGGGAATATCGACCAACATTTTGCGAACCCATTGCTCATTCCAGGGAAGTGAACCGCACACCGGATCTTCGAAAAAACGATGAAGGGCAATATTCGACCCTCTCAAAAAAATCTGTTTGTCATTGAGAAAAGCCCGGCGTGTGGCAGTCTCAAACCGGAATTCACGCATGCCAAACCGGCCCTGCCATTCATCACCAGGGGTCATAACGCTCAATTGATAAAGGAAAGGATTTTCTGTGTCCCATAGTGTGGCTCCGGGTATAGCGATCGTATCTGTGACCAGCAAAATCTGTCCGCTGGATAGGGTGTAACTTCGACCCTGCCGGGTTTTAACCGGCTTTTTGCTTTTCCATTCCGTGAGGGTATATTCCGGCACAAAAGTGACTGTTTCCCCATGATTTTTGATTTTGCTTTGCACGATAGCGACCGACTTATGGATATCTGGTGCTATTTGAACCTGTTCGATAGCGAGATGGCCGGATAAAAACACCGTGACCTCATCGTAGATTCCCGGTGTCCATTTATATTTTTCATAGTCGATTCCATAAGGCACCTCCTTGGGCAATACGCCGGGGTGAGCCCCTACCCGTACCATCACTGTATTGGGCTTACCCCACTTCACATATGCACTGATGTTGTAAGTCTTACTAGAAAAACACGCGTTGTTTTGACCCACCCTTTGGTTGTTGATCCACACCGCACTGCCAAACTGCGCCTTATTGATTTTGATAAACGCTTTTGGCTGTGCAGCATTCAAGTTGAACGTTTTGCGATACCAAAAATAATTTCTGGGTTGATGCGACACCCCCCCGGTATCGATCAAGGAAGCAGGTTGGTTGATTCCAACCAGGTTGAACCTGATATCAGAAGTGGTGTATTCATCGACATGGGGAAAGTGCGGGATGGCCTGATTGACCAGCCCCGGAACGGCCACCGTATGCGCAAACCGCCTTGGGATCGCTAAAGAATCCATACTTTCATCTATTTCCCAGATGCCGGCAAGTGGAATGATCACGCGATTTTGTGCAAGCCCGGTTTGGTTAATTAAAGCAATAAGCAATACTGAAAACACCAGGCGCCTGCATAATTCATCAAAAGCGTTTTTAATCTCATCATCATATATTTTTGGGTTTTAAGCGTATTCCGGATATTTCAACACAAAAAGAGCAAGACATCCGATGCTTGCTCTCCAGTGCATTTTGCGGATTCGAACATCTATTCTACAATCGAAAATCTCCACACCGTGGTGGTATGGTATTCTTCATCAGGATTTAAGACCACACTGGGAAAATTGGCCTGATTGGGTGAATCGGGGAAGTGCTCAGGCTCGAAACACAGACCATATCGGTGCTGGTAAGCGGTTTTGTACTTGCCCGTAATGCTGCCATCAAGAAAATTTCCGGAATAAAACTGTACGCCGGGCTCCGTAGTGGCCAATTCAAATACCCTTCCGCTTTCCGGATCCATTGCTTTCACCACCCACTCCAATGCGTTTGGCGTTGTTTTGTCCAATACCCAGCAGTGGTCGTAGCCACCGCCCAGGCTAAGCTGCTCATCTTGCTCGTCTATTCGGTCTCCCACCGGGGTCACTTGCCGAAAATCAAATGGAGTTTCAGTCACTGACATCATTTCCCCGGTCGGAATCAGGCCGGCATCGACCGGTATGAGGCTGTCGGCCAGTATCATGACTTCATGATTGAGAATGTCTCGTTTAACATCACCCGTAAGATTGAAATAGCTGTGCTGGGTAAGGTTTACGATAGTAGGCTTGTCGGTGGTAGCTTTGTAGTCTATCTCAATGGTATTGTCGTTTTTGATGGTATAGGTCACATTTACGTCAAGATTGCCGGGATATCCCTCTTCCATGTCTTTGCTCAGATAGTGCAATTTGAGCCCGGCGCCATCGGCACTTTCAAATGGAGTTGCATCCCACAATACTTTATCAAAACCCTTCAATCCACCATGCAAATGATTTTTATTATTGTTGGTGGCCAAATTATACGCTTGGCCATTGAGGGTAAATTTTCCTTGGGCTATCCGGTTGCCATATCTGCCGACAATGGCGCCAAAATAGGGAGATTCCTTCAAATAGCCTTCGAGGTGGTCAAACCCCAAAACCAGGTCTTCCACCTTCCCGGACGTATCCGGAAAATTGATATTGGTCACTATGCCACCATAATTGATGATACTCACTTCGAGGCCATTGCTGTTGGCAAAAGTGTATTTGGTCACCGAATCGCCTTCGGGCAATACGCCAAAGTTTGTAGTAGTGATCTTAAATGGCGATGATACCAATGGTTGCTCATCACTTTTCTTTTGCGGTTGGCAGGCAAACAGAAAGGTGAAAATCACTAGCAAAGAAGATAATTTGAGGGTAGTCATATTCTAAAAAGTTATAGTTTTTCTAAAGTAGTCCGGTAATTCTAAAGATCGAAATGCAAAAAAGCACTTTTACATGTTCAAAAAATAGTCTGCACTAAGATAAAAGATTTAGTGTCAGAAGAAAAAAAGTATCACATTCCAGCGCTGCGTCTCAACACTTGGAGTAAGCCATATTTACCATTTACCATCCACTCTTTGTCACTTGCATCTAAAGTGGCCTTTAATGCGGCAGGCAGGCCACTAACTATTTCTGATTTCAAGGTTCTGATGGCCACCCCTGTTGCCGGCAAATATCCGGTCAAAAGTGCAGGATCGATATCAACGGGAAGTTTTCGATCGCCGAATAACCTTCTGTAATTCGCGTCGCCTTTAAAAATCAAACAGTCGGAAAGCCTCAGGCCGTGGGTCAATGATGACGGCATTTGATAGAAATGCAGTGGGGAATTCCAAAAAGGGTCGGCCACTACCCTCATTTGTGTCGTAGCCAACATGGAGTCAATTGAATCTGCAAAATCCTTCAACGAAGGCATGGCACTTTCCCGTAAGGTATCCAATAAAAACCGAATATCGGCCAGGGTGGCATCGGAGACAAATGTCGGGTATGCTTTGGCATGCAAGGTCACCTCATTTACCAAACCGCTATGTACCAATTCTCTGGCCAGCAAAAGATCGCTAAACAGCTCCAGGCCAGCATTGTCGAGGATAAGGTCGATCCGCGAAAGTCCGCGGCAAATAAGATCGGCAATAGCTTCTGAATGGTCGATGATGATGTATTCACCGGATTGGTTGCCAGGCTTGTCCCGATTCATGGTCAGTTGGCTTAGGTCTGAGCGATTGCCCCAGAGGCTTATTTCTAGTAGTGCACGCACCAAAGGCCTGCAATCTCGTTGAGCTTCCAGATTGCCAATTAATGACAGCATATCGTGGCAAAGTAGCAGGTTTTGCTGTATATCCCGGGCTTTTTGACGATGGAATGGGTCAATTCCTGTTGTAAAAAATCCGCTTTTTTCCAGAATCAAACGGTACAGAAATGCCTCCGCAGCATAAAAAGGCATCTCGAACCATGACAGGCCCCGGTATGTACCAGCCCATTCATTCCATTGGTCGCGATCGGATCCTAGGCAAAAAAGTCCCTCCGAAACGCTGGCTCCGGCCACTAAGGATTTGATCCATTCCAAACCATGTTTGATTTGACCATCTAGCGCAAATTGATGAGAAATGTTGTCGATAATCGCAGGAAATCGATGCCGAAGGGTAAAACTGGCAAATGACTCACCATCGCAGGCATTGATCGGTTCGAAGGTATAGATAAACTCTTTATTGTCCATCTTCTGCAACCGGGTTTTTTATGGCCTGATACAGCATTTTGCCCTGTTCATCGTAAAATTGAAACTGTAATTTGGCGATGGAGTCTAGTGCTATTTTCACTAGTAAAAAACCACCGCTTGCCTGCTCTTCAGTGCCCTGAATATAATATTGAATGATCTTCCCATCCGGATCGGTGCTTTGCGGATCGCCCGCAAGCCTGCCCGGCCTTGCATTATTGTCCACCAGTGCACCGGTCGAAAACTCTTCTATTCCTTTAGGATGCCTGGCGTGATATTTCCAATGCCTGTCGCCGCATACGATGTAGAAATTTTTATCTAAAAAACCATTGTCGATCAGCCAGTCAAAAAATGCTTCTCCTTCATAGCGAAAGCCATCGGGGTTTACATGGTTGTCGCGCTTGTAGGCATCATCGGGCCCGACCATTGGCGTGGGAGAAACGAGTATTTTATAGGTGGCGGTGCTCTGCAACAGGCTTGATTTTAGCCACGCTAACTGTTCTTTTCCCCAAAGAGATTTTGTGGGTCCATCAGTCATTTCATTGGCATCGCGATAGTCTCTGCCCTCCAAAAACCACAATTGCAGGTCTTTGCTGAGCTGATGCGTGCGGTAGGTGGTGCCCTTATGGCCGGGATAAACCACGGGTAGTTGTTCTTTGAAGTTGTTGATACCTAATTCGTGAGAAATAGCAAAATCGGTATAGGGATCGGCGTCGTTCAGCCGGTAGTCATGATCATCTTTTTCCCAATACGTAGCTGTTTTGGCAAAGAGTGCTTTAAAATTCTGCTGCGAAAACTGCTCATGGTACTTTCGTCGCATGCCCGCCTCGTCAACCACTTCTTTGCCGTCATAGCCTCCAGGGTGGGGTTTTTTGTGGTTTTTGAGACTGTTTTTAAAACCCTGCTCGTTTGGATGATCAAAATAAACATTGTCTCCTGTGCCAATGAAATAATCCGGAGCAAGGGCCAATACAGACTTCAACGCCGGATAACCAAGGGCTTTGTCCGGGCCGTTATAGGCCTTAGTACTATCGTAATTGCCATAGTGAAAATGATAATAGTTCATGCCTGTGACAATGACCATAGCAAGATCAGCCTGATTTTTCGCTCCGGGGTTGGTCTTAAAGATGCCAGCGCCAGATGTGGCCGTCTTGTCCTTTTCCCTGCCGTAATGCAATCGATAATAATACTTATGGCCGGGAAGCAGGTCGTCGAAGCTGGTTCTGACCATAAAATCATTGGTCGCCTGTGCCTCGATCCAGTCTGAAAAACGGAGGAATGGAAGGAATCTGTTTTCGACACTTCAAAGCGGGCTATTCCACTTATTCCGGGAATATCGCCATGCACAAGTTGGTCGGTAGCCGAAAGTCTCGACTGCAATATTATGCTGGTATCGCTGGCCTCGCCCGACATAATTCCTTGAGAAAGATAAATTTGCTGATCGGGATGGCAGGATAAGCAGCAAAAAATGAGCACGCAATAAATCGAAACCTTGTCCATATAAAATCGCCATGATTTAGCTGGGCAAGATGATACAAATATGAAAAAACAAAAAATTTGGAAGGGTCAATCTTTCAACTTGTCCTTAAACACCTTTTCAAGCTTGTCCACTTTTGGCTGTATCACAAAGCTGCAATATGGCTGCGATGCATTTTGGTTGAAATAGTTTTGATGGTAATTTTCGGCCACGTACATCACATCGTAGGGCACTATTTCGGTGACTATCGGTTTGTCAAATGCTCCGGCCTCATTGAGTTTATGTTTGTAGGCAGTAGCCAGTTCCTTTTGCTTATCGTTGTGGTAAAATACCGCAGATCGATATTGGGTGCCCACATCATTCCCCTGCCTGTTCAGCGTAGTGGGATCATGAGTTTTCCAGAATATCTCCAGGAGTTCGTCGTAGCCAACCACCTCCGGGTCGAAGCTCAATTGACACACTTCGGCATGACCGGTAGTGCCTGTACAAACTTCTTTGTAGCTTGGGTTTTTCACTGCTCCGCCAGCATAGCCCGATATGACGGTATCGACGCCTTCTATTCTTTGAAAAATGGCTTCTACGCACCAAAAGCAACCTGCGCCAAAAGTCGCCAATTCGAGATGATCTTTATTTTCCATGTTGGTTTCATTATTTGTTTTCTTTTGGCCACAAGCCGTCATTGCAGCAAATATGGCCACTATAAATATCGGTAAGACTTGATTGCACTTCATTTCAATAGCTTATTGATAACTATTGAACACAACAGAATGGCAAATAAAATGTTTGCAGGCTTGGGTCTTGAAAATCTGAATGGCGCTAACCTTTTTCGAATATGAGCACTTTTTTATTGAAATCTGCGGCTGCATTGATCACCTTGCGAAATTGGTTGAAGTCGCTCAGCGGATAGTCGAGTTGCTTATAATATTCTTTGATGCTCACCTGAACGGTATTGCCATCGATTAAATAATCGGACGTGAAAGCCATCGATTTTGCACCATTTTCTTCATGGAAGATGTCCATTTTAAGATCGTCGAGATTGCGCACAATATATCCCTCTGGTATTTCGAAGCTTATGGTTCTTTCGTAGTTGCGGTTAAATTCATTTTCCACCGGCAGTTTACGGTCTTCTTCCTGATACATTTCTACCTGTTCGCCAATCACTTCGCCAATTTTCAGCAGGTATTTTGCTCCGGCCTTATCGTAAAACGAACTTTGTGTAGAAGCGGTGCCCTGGATAATAAAGGGTTTGAGATAGAAGGAATCCATCGATAAATTGATAAGTTTGAAATCCTTCAGTTCTACATCTTTTCCTGATAGATTGAGCAATTCGTTCACCACCAGTTTGGTCTCCTTTTCGGGGATAAGATCGAATATAGGCTGGATAAATGTGGCATTGTAGCCGGTGAGTGTACGTGCAATTTGCACGTTCATTGCATCAAATTCGCCATCAAATTCTATTTGGATATCGAGTTTATCTTCACTCTTGTCATAGGCCAGAGGTTCTATATATTTCACTTCGGGCATGGTGGTACTGGTGCTTCCCAGCCTGGCAGTTTCTATAAAAAGCCCATAATTATTGCTCCAGTTAAAAGGAATGTACCCTAGCCTGTACAAGGTCTCGGTAGGCGCCATGTACTTGTCGCACGAAGGAAAATAGAATATGTAGTTTTCCAGGAAACTATAGGACTCAAAGTCAGGATCCATTGTTACTTTGGTGCGGTCAGAAGTTAAGCCGTATTTGTAACTGATGCCCTGTAGGTCAAGCAATGCTATGTATAGTTTGATGGCACCACGCTGGTTGGCAACGAGCTTTTCGAGTATAGATTCGAGTTGCTCCAGTTCTTCGCCTCGTTGTTCGGTTACAGTCACATTTCGTTTAATGAAGTCCTCAATCGTCCTGATTTTTGCTTCTTCATCCAGATTGTCAAGCCCAAGTTTCTTCGTCAAACCATTTAAGGCTTTGATATCCTTTTTAGAAATATCTGCCCTCAGGTATTGATCGAGCTGATTCGACAACTGGGAATAGGTGTACAATTTTACGTCTTCGGCGGGTTTGATGTGGTCGAGTTTATACTCCACACGCATCAGGCTGTTGTTGTATGGGGCGTAGAGTTCGGGTTCCAATGCTTGTATCTTGTCCATCACGGCCATATAGTGGTTTTTTCCATCTATGGTTGTGTCCAGCACTACGGGTGTAAAACCATTGTAGCTCTTGGTGTTAAAAAACATCTTGTCTTCGCAATAGAGATGGAATTCAGTGTTTAGTTTATATTCATCGGACTGAAAGAATTCTCTACCTCCTTCGAGTTGCGGGCTCATTTTGAAAGTATAAATGTATTCGATCTGGCTGCCCACTTCTACCCCTTCTATGGCAAAATACTTATATGAAGAGTAGTTGTCTTTGCCTTCATAGTCTTTCAGGTCTATTTCATCAATTTCTTTTACGCTATCTTCCGTGATTACGCGTACGCGCAAATCTTCGATAGACACCACCCTGGCCATGGGCATATAGTGCTTATTGTATATTTCTACGGCTTCGTGGGTATTTACCAGCACTTTGGTATGTACAGTATATAGCTGCATCAGCGAGTTGTATTCATTGTCGAAATAATATTCCAGTGCTTTTAGGTCTTTCATCACCACCGCATTATAGCCTTTAGCTTCCATGTCTATCAATTCAAAACTTCCGCTGTCGGGCCAATCGTACTTTTCAAAAAACAAACCTGTACCATAGCAAACCTGCTGCAAAACCAATAATAGCACTAATACTATACTGCTGATATATCTCATCTACCTTCTTTTATTTTAATTCTTACTCAATACCACAGATTCCTTATAGGCAGAAAACAAGCCTTTCACCATCTTATTCCAATCGTCAAACTGACTGGTCTTGAGTTGGAGGGTATTTATCGTAATCTGCTGCCTAACCAATACCATGTTGCCCTTTTTCCGGTACGAAATCTTAAAGCCAAAATCATCGCTTTGATACTGGGCATCCGCCGGCATAAAATTTACTTTGTAATCCTGAGGTATTTCGAGACAATACACTTTCGAACTCTTGCTTTTGTATGGATAGAAAATGTCTTTGAGGTCACGAGAGGTGTCTATAATGCCATCTTCCAGTTCTTTGCTCAGGTGTGGGTTTATAAATATTTCATCGGCTGTTTGCCACACATAGTCGCCCACGGAGAAGTCGTAATGGATTACCAACTCGCTATTTTTATTGGTAACATGCTGAGTAGAAACCGAATCGAGCAGGAACTTGTTGTTGCCCTTGCTCAAGAGCAAATTGAGAAATGATTTTTTATCGCTATTGCTCAGGTTTTCCAGGCTATTGGCAATAGGTGTCTTTTTGTAGCCCGAATACCGCGCCTCTCCCGATCCTCTGATTGAGGTGCCATCTAAGCTCAAAAACACCGAATCTTCAGTAATATTTTGTTCCGCATCGACTATAGGCACATTTACCAGCTCAAAATCTTTGGTGCCTTTGTTTACCAACGCCTCCCTGCCCTGGATGTGGGAGGTGGGCGTACCCAACATATTATATTGGTCGGTGGCATCGAGAAAGTAGTATTTCCCGCCATTCACGTAGGTGCAAATCATATGATTGTCGGCCATTGGAGTGGGCACTTCGCGGTGCGAATAGGGAATGGCAGTGGTACCGATCCATGCCAGGTTTGAGGGTATGTTGGCCATATTGAGCATGCTGTGCAGCAGGTTGCTCATGTCTTTGCAGTCGCCATATCGACGGGAATATACCGTATTGGAAGTCCGTGGCCTAAATCCACCCAATCCGTCTTCTATGGCTATATATTTAATATTTTGCTGTACCCAATCGTAGATGGCCTCTACTTTTTCCAATTCTGTTTTTTTGCCAGCCACGATTTTATCGACCATGTTTTTAATTTCAACATTGTCTTCTTCATCAATATCTTTGAGAAAATCCTGATACCAGGCATGCAAATCGCCCACATCGCCCAAAATATTAATCTCCCGACCATCGAACGTATAATGATCTACATGGATGATGAGATGCGGGGCGCTATGCAGTATGCCATCAGCTCCTTTGTTCAACTGGATTTTTCCCAGTCGCTCAGCAGACCAGCTATAAATATTGTATTTTCCTTTTTTGCTTTCGCTAAAGGTCACCTGGCTGTCGTCGATGCCGTACATGCTAAAGTTTAGCTTCACATCTTGTGAGGCTTTGACGGTGAATATGGTTTTTTGCACGGGAAAGTAGGATGAAAACATATAGTAACCCCACAATCGCGGTTCATAGTATTTTTTGGAATAAGAAATCACCGTTTTTGCTCCGGCGGCAAGGGCCGGAAAAACATAGGATATTTTCTTCTGATCGTCATAAAAAATCCCGGCACTTCTGGAATCTGTAGTGACATAATCGGTAACCGGTATTTTTTTGAATTTGCCCTTTTCGTTGGGAATTAGTGAATAGGCATCAAGGTTAGAAATTTCTGAAAAGGTGCTGGAATACCCAACCGATTGCTCCCGGTACAAATTGGCATTGTCGTTGAAATGAGTGGTCTCTTCATAAATATTTGAAACAATTTCGAGATTTCCCTGCTCACCAACATTAATTTCCACCTCTTGAGATTGCAATATGACCAATCCACTTGCATTTTTCAATCCTTCTTCCCACTGGCCTTGTGCCCATGCACCAACACTTGCCATGGTCAGCACGGCGGCGCACAGTATTCTTGATATCTTATTCATTTTTGAAAAAATTGGCAAATTGCATTGATGTCTCTATTTTGAAGGTATATATTACCTTTTTGTATAAGAGACACTCGCAAGGCTTTTTTACCCTATGCGTACTTGTTTTTTTTTGTAAATATTTTCTTCAGGCAGTTGTACCAAAATACTCACTTTTACATAATATAATTATTGCTAAAGCACCTAATCAACAGCATTTCAACCAATACTCTATTTTCACTTTGGCCTGCATCTCATATTTTGTTAGTTGGAAATGAAAGCATTTAGTACGGAATGCATCTAAGACATTATCCCCATTTTTGGGGATTGATATGTGCTCCAATTACCAATACCTTAGCGCTAATCCTTGCTTTCCATATAGGAAAACATTGATAAACCATAGCAACCACCAATGCACTTGTTAAATCGCACATCACACCTGATATTTTCCGGCATGGTGCTCACCATGTGTTCCCTTGTGTTGCACCCGACTGATGACATCGGGTTTTGCAGCGCCCTATTGCGGCTCGACAAAAAAAGCGCTGAGAAGGCCAGCAAACCATTTCTCGACCAAATTGACGCCACAAAAGAAAGAAATCAAAATTTTGAGTTGATCAAAAACTGGATACTCAGCCATGATTGTATCCACAGCGTGAGCGTAAGTAATCGCCTCATAGAAACAGAACCACCCAGGCAAGAATTCATCATTTGTATGAAAGACGAATCACAACTATCCTTTTGGATTACCGCCGGGCAGGCCTATACCTTTTATGACTTGAAAAACAACAATATCACCGCCAACTAAAAACCATTGCATCCTATGAAAAGCCGACAGGAACTTATCGACCAGCACCACAAACTAATGGAAGTATATAATAAGGTTAAAGACAAACTCCGTTCCTACCCCAATGTGGTTTCGGTGGGCATAGGACTCAAAGAAAAAGATGGAAAGCTCACCGATGAGGGTTGCATTAAGATAGAATTGAAGGAAAAGAAGAGCGAGAAAGACCTCGATCCCAAAGACATCATCCCCAAAGAGCTGGAAGGTGTGCCCACCGATGTGATTGTATATAAAGAACGGGTGCTCTCCGGCACATGCACCGTTGATACCAGCAGCCACCGACCCATCACCGGGGGTATTCGAATCAGCAACTACCGCAATGGCTCAGGTCGTGGCGGCAGTGGCACCCTTGGTGTGATGGCTCAACTCAACTCCGACAACAGTTGGGTGATCCTCAGTAACCATCATGTGCTCTATGGCGACAGCGGACAAGATGGCGACGACATCGGCCAGCCCTGGGTGGGTTGCTCATGGTGTTGCAAAACCAATGTGATAGCCACAAATGTGAATAAGAATGAAGCCCTTGACTGCGCCATTGCCAAAGTCAACGACGATATCGCTATCAGCAACGTGATGGAAGATATTGGCAGCATTGCGGGCAATGGATCTGCGGCTCCGGTCAACGGAGAAAAAGTGAGAAAACGCGGCGCCACCACAGGCTATACTTCGGGTACCATCAGCTTTATCAATGTCGGCACCAATGAAATCACCGTAGATCCCAATCCCGCGGGCGGACCAGCCAACAACCCCGGAGGCTGCACCAACTACGAAGCCGGGGTCACTGTCTTCACCAATCCCGGCGATTCTGGCTCGGTCTATATCAATGACAATGGAGAAGTAGTAGGGCTACACTACGCAGGAGACAACGGCTCCAACAAAAGCTATGGACACAACATTGTGCCCATACTTGCCGCCCTCAATATCTCCATCAAAACCAGTGGCGCCTTCCCCGGTCGCACCCTGGAGCTGGATCCGGGCGAATCGGACATTCGACATCTGAGGACAGCCAATAAGCTCAATTTTACCGGCAATGACGGATGGGTTGATCATTTTGAAAAACGACTGGATAATAGTGTTGCTGGACGAAAAATAAAGGAGGTGATGTATGCTCATCGGCAAGAAGTACTGCGTTTGGTGCAAAAATGCCGTCCTGTTACGGTGGAATGGAACAGAAAACAAGGCCCTGCTTTTTTCGCTGCCATGGCTCGAAGTGCCAAATACCCGGAATATGAAATTCCAAAGGCCATAGATCGCATTTCGCTACAAAACCTGCTGATGAGCATGGCCGCTGTATTGCTGGAGCATGGCAGTGAGCCTCTCAAGACCGATATCGAACAATATGCCCCGGCCATCATAGAACATGGCAAGTCGCTCACCAGCATGACGGCATTTTTCCAATTGCTCGAAAGAGAAACACCAGACAAGGAACTATTGACCACTGAAACCGCTACTGACCATGCCTAACGGAGGAACGATAGAATCGATTGCCCTGTCGATAGCCAGGCTTTTTCAACCTTTGGAAGAAGAGTTTAAGAAGGGTCGCATCAGGGTATTGCTCGCCGAATTGGGCATGGAATTTCCTCCAGAATTGGAAACCAAGGCAGCCTTTATCAATGCCCTGCAAAAAGGTGTGAGCGATGCCACCCTATTGCCCAAGCACATCAGCGACCTCATCAAAGCGATAGAAGATGAGGATTTTGGCAAAATAACCAATACCGGCAAAAGCCTGTTCGGCACCATCAAGAGCCTGATCACCAACATCGATAAAATCGCCACTGAACTTAAAAACCTCGGTGGTTCGCTGCCCGGAATATCTGCCGGTCAACTGACCACCTTTGCCAACAACCTGCCCAAAAATCTACTCGACTACCTGATAGTCAAAAACCTGGAAGGAACGCCCGGATTGGTCGAACCATTTGAATTTATCGACTTGATAGAGCGTACTACTGTTATAGACGGTGACTATAGCTACACGACCAGAAATATAAAATTTGACCAGTTCACCAACTTCATCAGCAATCCGCAAGCACACCTGCAAACATTGTATGGCTGGGGCAGTAGCGGGTTTACGGGCGTTGCCATGCTCGAAAAACTCGAAAAGCTATTCAACAGCAGTGGAGTACCCGCGGTGTTGGACAAAAGCGTCAATCCCAATGTGCTGGATTTGATCTTTCTGGAGGTGAAACCAAACCTTGCCCTCGACCCCAAAGGTCTATCACTTATTTTGCAGGATAAAATCACGATCGACAAATCAGCGCCATTTGCAATGGACGACTGGCGCATTGAAATAGGCATAGATGCTGACCTGAGCGCATCCTTGCAGATAGACGTACAGCCCAATGGCAAGGTGACCTTTAAGCCCCCTTCAGGAAAAATAGAAGGTGAGGCCTTCGTAAAATGGGTTGCCGGAAAAATTAGTGGCGAACCTTACCTCCTGCTCGGCGAAGCAAACGGCAGCCGGCTCGAAGTGCGTGAGTTTAATACCAAAGCCTCCGTTGGTTTCAAATTCGATTCGGCCAGCAACAAGTCCGATGGCGAATTCAAGGTTGGCGGGGAGATCCTGGGTGGCAAAATCGTCATCGACTTTAGCCAGGGCGACGGATTCCTCAGCGAATTGCTTTCCGGCTTTGGCCTGGAATCAGACTTTGATGTAGGCATAGGGTTTTCGTCCAAAGAAGGCGTGTTCTTCTACGGCAGCAGCACCCTGGAAATCCAGTTGCCCACACACATCGAAATTGGTCCGATAGAGTTGAGTGCGCTCACCCTGAGCGTAGGCCTCGAAGGTTCTAAATTTCCTATTGGCATCACCTCCAACATCAAAGCCGAACTTGGCCCATTGGTAGCCGTGGTGGAACAAATGGGTATCAAGGCAGATCTCAGCCTCCCCAGCGATCGCTCCGGCAACCTGGGCCCTGTCGATCTGGCTATGGGTTTTCAGCCACCCAAAGGAGTAGGCCTGTCTCTGGATGCGGGCATCATCAAAGGCGGGGGTTATCTGTTTTTGGATTATGAAAAAGGCGAGTACGCCGGGGCTTTGGAATTCACTTTTAGTGAAATCGTATCGCTCAAAGCCATAGGCATCATCACCACCAAAATGCCCGATGGAAGTGATGGATTTTCTATGCTGATTATCATTACTGCCGAATTTGGAGCCGGTATTCAGTTGGGTTTTGGCTTCAAACTAATGGGTGTTGGCGGACTGATGGGCCTGAACCGCACTATGAAACTGGAAAAAATCGCCGAGGGAGTGCGCGATGGTGGCATCAACAGCATTATGTTTCCCCAAGACGTAGTAGCCAATGCCCAAAAGATCATCAGTGATCTGAAAACATATTTTCCTGTAAAGGAAGGTACTTTCCTCATTGGTCCCATGGCCAAACTCGGCTGGGGCACACCTACATTGATCAGCGTTTCTTTGGGTATCATCATCGAAATACCCGGCAATATTGCCATACTCGGTGTCATTAAAATCGCCCTGCCCGATGAAGACGCTGCCTTGCTGGTGTTGCAGGTCAATTTTATCGGCGCCATAGAATTCGACAAAGAAAGACTATGGTTTTTTGCCAGCATGTTTGGCAGCCGAGTGCTCTTCATCACCATCGATGGTGAAATGGGTCTGCTGATTGCCTGGGGCAATAGCGCCGAATTTGTTTCCAGCATAGGAGGCTTCCATCCGGTGTTCAACCCCCCTGCCCTGCCCTTTCCAAATCCTGTACGCCTTTCCTTTAATATTCTCAATGAATCCTGGGCCAAGGTAAGGGTGATGGGTTACTTTGCCGTCACGTCCAACACGGTACAATTTGGTGCCAGAGTAGAAATCTATTTTGGTTTCAGTGTACTCAGCGTCGATGGACACATCGGTTTTGATGCACTCTTCCAATTTTCGCCTTTTTATTTTATCATTTCGCTTTCCGCCTCATTTTCTGTCAAGGTATTCGGTGCGGGTATTTTTAGTGTAAAAGTAAAAATGTCGCTGGAAGGCCCAACCCCCTGGCGTGCCAAGGGAACAGGTTCTATTTCCATCCTGTTCTGGGATATAGAGGTTGACTTTGATGAAACATGGGGCGACAAGAAAAATACTACCCTGCCGCCCATACAGGTGATGCCGCTGGTGAAGGCAGAATACGAAAAGCTCGAAAACTGGAAAGCACTGCTGCCGGCGGGCAGTAACCTGCTTGTGTCGCTGCGCCCACTCGAAGAATCTGATGCCCTGGTGCTGCACCCCGTAGGCACGCTCAACATCAGCCAGCGGGCTATACCACTGGACATCACGCTCGACAAGGTAGGTGCGCAAAAACCCAATGATGCCAAAAAATTCCGGCTCGACACCACCGGCAGCACGGTGAGCAAGGTAAAAGACCTTACGGAAAATTTCCCCTTGGCACAATTCCAGGAAATGGACAACAACAAAAAGCTGTCGAGGCCATCGTTTGAGCATGAGCATTCGGGTGTAGAGCTGGCAGTAAAGGACAAAAGTACCGCCATTGGTAAGGCAGTGAAGCGGATAGTGCGCTACGAAACCATCATCATTGACAACAACTTTAAGCGACATGTAATCCGATTTTTCGAGTTTTTCAATGTGTTGTTCCAGCATTTCATGCACAACAATGCCGTGGCCAAATCATCGCTTTCGTACAAAACCAAAAAGCAGTTTGTACCATTCGATGACACCATCAAGGTAAACGCTCCGGGATATTCAGTAGCCTTTACCGCAAACAATACTGCCTTTGCCGCAGAGACGGTGAGTTTCCAAAGCGAGGCGCTCGCTATGGAATTTATGCATAATACACTGGCCACCAGTCCGAATATGGTCGATGACCTCCACGTAATACCAACCAACGAACTGAATCAAGTAGCATGAGCGACGTACTATCAACCTATACTTTTATACCCTGGCTCAGACAAGGCATTGCCAACAAAGTGACCGCAAGCGACCTGGATGCCGGCGTGAAACTGCGGGCGACCATCAATGTAAAAATGGACATTGTAGGCACGCCGGTTGAAGGCGAAACCGACCTGGTAGAGACCATCAATAAAGACATAGCCCTGTATGGCCCCGGCGACATAGTGGGTATTGACCAGAAAGCGATCGTCAAAAACGAGCCTCGTCACTGGATCACCAACTTCGAGCCCAACTATCTGCCATATATCGAATTCTATGACGAAGACTACGCCTGGCGATATACCCCTGCCGCTCCATCGGGCAATGACCGGCTGCGACCGTGGCTCACCCTGGTGGTATTGAAAGAAGATGAATTTGAAGAAGGCAAGAATCTGAAAGACAAGCCACTGCCATTTTTCGAGCTTCAGGCCGATGCATCAGAAGTGATGCCACCCTCAGCCGAATTGTGGGCCTGGGCGCACGTGCATGTGAATGAAGGCCTGATGAGCGACATTGTCGCCAAAGACAGCGATAAGGCCTCGGTGATCACTAATTTTGAAAATGTCCTGAAAAAAAATCCGGATCTGGCCTATTGCCGGATCGTGTGCCCCCGACGACTCGAAGCCAACACCCCATATCATGCCTTTCTGCTGCCAACTTTTGAAAGTGGTCGTCTGGCCGGGTTGGGTCTCAATCCTGCCGATGCACCTTTTGCCACGCATTGCGCCTGGGATGACTATCCGGCAGGGGTCAGGAATGAACCTGCCAATTATCCATACTATCACCGCTGGTATTTCCGCACGGGTACAGTGGGCGACTTCGAATACCTGGTACGTCTGCTGCAACCCCGACCGGTAGATAACCGGGTCGGGGTGCGCGACATGGACGTGCAACGCCCGGGATCGAACATCGCTGGCATAGATGATGCCGAACTGGGTGGCGTGCTCAAGCTGGGTGGCGCCTTGCGGATACCCTATGATACCATGAAGCAGCAAGACAAAGATGTGTATGACCTGTACGATCAGTGGGCCATTCCTTATCCGCACAAATTTCAGGAAGACCTGGCTGCATTTGTGAACCTGCCAGATGACTACGAAAGTCAGGAGGATCCGGATCCGCTGATCACCGCACCGATCTATGGCCGATGGCATGCACTTACCAAACGCCTGCTCAAAAAACAAGACGGCACCGACATGCCAAACAACACCAACTGGCTACACGACCTTAACCTCGATCCTCGATTTAGGGTAGCGGCAGGCTTTGGTACCCGCATCGTGCAGGCAAACCAGGAAAACTATATGAATGCCGCCTGGAAGCAAATAGGAGATGTATTGGAGGCCAACCGTAAAATGAGACAGGCTCAGCTTGCCAAGGAAGCTTCATGGTTTTGGTACAACAAACACATCAAACCCATTGCCGACATGAGCATAGAAAAGTCTTTTCTGATGACAGCTCCGATGCAAAAACGTATTGTCGCCAACGGACTTACGGTACATCATCAGGTGAAAACCAGCAAAGTTTCTCTTTCTTTTGGCTCAGTGGCCATGCGACGCATGACCCGGCCAGGCAGCAGGATCATGAAAATTTTGACTTTCGACGGAAATATCAAAAAAGATAATCTGATCCAGCGGGTCAACAACGGCGAAGTGCTCATCGCTCCCCCCAAAAAATCCCCGAAGATCTGCCGACATTCGACAAGCTTGCCGACGACCTACAGCCAAAGAACATCCCTGATTTTTTCCTCAAATTT
>JAAUQL010000137.1 GCA_012033595.1 Cyclobacteriaceae bacterium
AACACCATACGCGATGGCCTCAACAAAATCTATCAACCCTACGGCGTCGATTGGGAGGTGGAGGTGCTTGCCCCCTTCACCGACCGCAGTTGGGATGTGGATGGCACCGGCCTGCAAAGCACCGGCTACAATATGTTCAGCCAGTACACACCAGAGATGAAGGCGCTCAATGCTGCCTATGGCCTTTCCAAAGGCTATGACGAAACCTTAGCCTATCTGTTTTATTTTGCCGAGAAACCCGAAGAAGAAAACAACCTGCTCGGCGACATGCCATTGGCCAGCCAGGTAGGCTATATTTTCAGCAAAAACATCAACGATGCGGCCATCCACACCATTGCCCATGAGCTGGGGCATGGTGTGTTTCATTGCGCCATCCATTTAGTGGCGGAAATGAAGGCCTTATAGGCACCACCACCAACCTAATGGACTACACCGGTGGCCAAACCCTGACCAAATACCAATGGGACCAAATCCACCAGCCGCGCCTTGTACTTTTCCCCGGGCTGCAAGGGGAGGATGAGGGGGCGTATACATTGACTCCTGTTGACAAGCAACATACCTTACTTTTTAATCATGTTTATGACAATAACCACATCGGTTCTTTGAATTTCCTGAAAGCAATCGAAAATGCAACTGCCAAAGGAAATACTGATACATTAGGCTTGGCTTATACTAAAGAAGAAGCCGAAAGATGGACTAAAGAGCAAAAACAATGGATAGATCAATGGAAAATTAGATCAGCGAATTCTGATGAAGTTTTTAACGATATAATTAAATCCATCAAAGAAGCTGGCAAAGAATGAAAATGCAGACGGTCTTGAAACTTTTAGAACTTATAGCTTAAATGAAGAAGGGTACTTTCAGGTGTTAAAAGAAAAACAAAAGGGAGAATCTGAGTTTTAGAGGTTGTTAGCATACGTTGTGGAGAATATCAAATGCCCACCTATGACATGGAAGTTGCTTCCGTGAATAATAACAAGGACGTGGCCGCAAGACTCAACCAACTCCCTCCGAACAATACGGTCACCTTTACCAATGGGGGTGTTTTCGCTTTCGATGCCTACGATATACGAAGGAACGCCCCACGCCAGGGAGCTTGAGGTACTGGGCGAAGGGTATAATGTGTCCTGGAAATTCATCCCCAATGGCAAGAGCGACAAGGGAAGGGAGAGCTCTGGTCGACATCGGCCCCGCTTAAGTCAGCTTCAAAAACCCACAGGCACCTTATTCTCCACTGGGCGGAAAAAGCAGTTGAGCCTACCTATGATCAGACATAAATTAAAGCTCCTGAATAAAATTGTTGTTAATCTTTCTACGCGATATCACATTAGACTTTTGCAAAAACTTAAAATTCGATTAGAAAAGTTGAATTAATCCTCCATAATCGAACATCAGATTTTATCGTTTCTTTTGATAACATTTGTTTAAAAAAATGTTTGTATCGTATTATTTCGAGTTGCAATGGTCTGAATAAATCCATTGTCCCAGCCTTTATTACATCCAATTTCCATGGGCGGTATTTACCCATAATCCACCTTATAATTCCCTATTTTGCATTGATATTTTTTTATACTAATTCACGCATTTACCCTAAGTAGTGCCTGGTTTTTAAATTATAAATTTTTATTCTTTGAAACTTAACCATCACTTAATCAATATGGTACATTTTACAAAAAACATTATATAGTCCTTGAAAAACTTTTTGATTATCAAAATATAATCAATTGAACCCCCGGTTAAAAATTATCATAATTATCGGATTAAATTCAGAGCAAACGTTTGCAAAGATTAAGATCAAAATGCATTCTTTTTCAAATACATCATTGTTTCGATTCAAAACCCAATTTTGAATGAAAAGACTTATACTAATTGCCCATCTATTCACATGCTTATTGGCCTTTGTCCCTGCGGAGGCCAAAAAACACCCCCAGAAAGTCCAGCATTACGGCTGGCACTACGATAGCATTACCTCAGATGCCGGCGAGGCGGAAGATGTCGTAGCCGTGATCAATGAGTTGGCTGCCAAGAAAAAAATCGTAAGCAGTTTCTCGGTGGCCGATATCACCAATTTGCCGCTGGGCCTTATCAACATTGAAGTTCCTGTGGAGCAGCAGGTCATCATTCTTGTGAGCGGTGCGCGGGTCACCCGGCAGGGGGTCACCGTCGATGCCTATCTAAGGGTGCCCTTCAATGCCGCCGGGCTGGAGCTGATCTTCAAAGGCATAAACATCCCTGTAAATGAGGGGGGCATAGGGGGCAGTACCCCGGCCAGAATGTACCTGGCCGATATCATCGACAAGCGCAGTGGCCAACAAGACCCTGGATTTGCCCTGCACCTGGCAAAAGGTCCGGAACACACCTACGTTGAATGGGGATGCAATGGGGAGGATAAATTGGGTATGATCGGCCCTGCGCAAATTAGTATGGCGCTATGGGATATGAAAAACAGACCTTTGCAAGGTGACCCTTCCGGCATTTTTCCAATAAGACCAAAACATTTAAATCAATTTTTATAAATTTTTTTTTCACCCATAAATTATACAATTATGTCAAAAGCAAATTTTGATGCCAAGCTGAAGGAAATTGAAGCAATTGCCGACAGCGAAGTGAAAATTCCAGGTACTCCCATTGGTGAGTATGTGCAGGAAGCCGAAAACCTGGCCGAATGGGCCAAAATGGACAAAGCCAAACTCGAAAAGGCCGGCCTCGACTGGGCGCTGTTGGAGGATGTACCCATCAGGGCAGGTGCCTGCCGCTATGCACAATCCATCTGGGCGCGCGATAGGCAAAGCATAGAAGAGGCGCAAAAGGAATGGAAAGAAAAATCACCTGCTGCCTTTGATCTGCGCGATGAGCTGGTACACCACTTCACCTTTGCCTTCCGCAAGGATCCCTCCCTGATCAGTAAGGTGCAGAAGATCCGCGAGGGAAGCAGCAATGCCGACATGCTGCAAGACCTCAGCGACCTGCACATATTGGGCACAGAACAGATGGGCTTGCTCAAAGCCATTGGCTACGACACCAAACAACTGCAGGTAGCAGCCAATACTTCCGACGAACTATCCGTGGTGCTGGCCAGGTCCAATGGCAAAAAGAGCGAGGATGATGCGCCCAAGCAAACCCGCGACAAAGCCTACACCTTCCTAAAGCAAGCCGTGGACGAAATCCGCGAGGTTGGCCAATATCTCTTCTACCGCGACAACGATCGCAAAAAAGGCTATGTGAGCACCTATCGCAAGAGGAGAAGGTACAACAAAGGAAATGATGAGACCCCAGAGGCACCAGAAGCATAAATAATAATGCTGCAACTAACTATGGGCTGTTCTTTTCACAAGAACAGCCTTTTTTTTGTCCAGATTTATGGGCCTCCCGCCGATTTATTTCCTTCTCCCCTATTTTCAACACAATCGACCTTACATTTCCCTTGCCTCACCTTGGTTTGAATGATACCAGCGTACGAAGGACATAAAAAATCTTTGGAAGAGGCACTCAAGTAGCTGGAAGAATTACCCAAATACCTGGAAGAAGGAGTAAATCATTTGGAAGAACATCAAAAAACCCTGGAACAAGACCCAAATATGCCTGTATTTGACCAAAAACATGTGGAAGAACACCCAAAGTACCTGGAAGAAGGGCAAGATTCTTTGGAAGAAGGTCTAAATCTCTTGGAAGAACGTCAAGAAACCCTGGAAGAAGGCCAAAATATGTCCGAAATCGACCAAAAACATTTGGAAGAACGCCCAAAGTACCTGGAAGAAGGTCAATATTCTTTGGAAGAAGGGGTATAATGCCTGGAAGAGGAGGTTCAGCTAGCTGGAAGAAGGGGTCAACTACCTGGAAGAAGCACCAGAAAACCTGATTTTATCATCGGAAAATCGGGACATGCTGATATTTAGGTCAGACGATAGTCAGACCGTTCTTTAGGCAGATAAGCACCTTACGCTATTCCCCAACTTTGGGGAATGTATGCATACTGACCGGACATTGAACAATAAAGAATGCTGCGAAATCACAGCATGAGGGGCGATTACGGCCAGTCGGGTGAAAAATGGATGAGTTTTTTAGGGTTGAGCACACTATACCCGGTCGGGCTAAGGCGAATTGAATAATTTACAGCACTGATATGCGATGCATACAAACTTGGTTGCGGCAAAACAGCAGAGATTTATACGCATCTGGCGACAAATACTTATACTAAAATAAATAATCCTTAGATTGCTAAAAATACAGCCGATATATCAACCACTATGGTGTTGATAGCAGGTTGTTTGCTGCAATCACCACAACACAGAAATATGAAAAAAAAGAAACGCGAACGGCTCAGAAATAACATTCTTTTTTTTATTGCTGTAGCAACTCCTGCAATCGGTATAATGTGGTTCATTTATGAAACTAAGATTGAAATTATCGAGCAACAATTTGAAATGGAAAAAGCTGAGTTAAAAGTGAAAATTGCATCAATAGAGAGGAACATTGGTGACAACAAGTATTTTGATGTCCGCTCCTTTTTCCCTTCCAATAGTGCAAATTCGAACGAGCATTCACACTACATTATGAAAGGTAATTTTTACGCAGATACAACCAGTCAAAGTTGGAGCTACAGAAACTTGTCTCCAGTATCTTACATTGGAAGTGAACTCAAAATTAATCCTATTCAACTACAATTAGGAAGAAAGTACAGTCCAGTTATTGATAGCATATTTGTTAACAGAGATTTTCGAAATTATATCAAGAATTATCGATTTCACGAATGGATTTACACAGATTCTATTCGGTTAAAAAATAAGGACTCTGAGGATTTCCTAAATTCTTCAATAAGTGTATTCATACTAAAGAAGGATGTTGCTGAAATGATATTGAACACTCTAAAAAGCAACATTAATTCAGATAAAATGCTTCTTGACTTATTAGACCTTGATAGCATATCTGTAAATGAAATTATTACAAATGTAAAGAACCAATATAACGAGAGTTCAAGCGGTTTAATCTTTAGCTTATTCATACATACTATAGTTTATAACTCATTATTATCTGGCGACTTAGTCGAGCTACAAAAAGTTCAAAAGAAATCTAATGTGTTTTACTCCAAATACAGAAAGGAATACAAAAATGAAGAACAAACTGTTTATCAAACAGGCGAACTTTTCTTCGCAGAGAAAAATGATAACATTTATATGGTTTCAATAAAAATATTGGAGGAACAGCCATTAATTTCTATGGAACAGGCAGCTGATGTTAATGCATGGTTACACTCTTTGAAATTCTTAGAAAGCAGCTAACAAACACTATTAACCATAAGCTTACTGAGCTATTTGCAAAGGCTAGTGCATTCCGATACTTTAGTAGAAATTTGAAAAGTCCAGCTTACGGATGATAGTTGGACGTTGTTCTGCCATGGGAAAGAAAGCCAACGTGTATTCAAACGCTGAAAAACCAAAAAGTCTGTCCCGAATTTTAATCGGGAAGCTATTTTTTTGCCAATATGCTGACAGAAATTTAAAGAGAAACGAAAAACTGAAATAAAGAAAACGAATGTTTGAACAGACTTTTAAAAATATAGATGACATACTCCATAAGGATGCAGGTTGTGGAAGTGAATTAGATTATGTCGAACAGACATCCTGGGTGTTGTTCCTGAAATACTTGGACGACCTTGAACGAGACCGGGCCACTTCTGCTGAACTCACAGGAAAAACTTACACGCCCATTATTGACCAGGAATACCAATGGAGCATTTGGGCAGCTCCTAAAATAAAAAGGGCGGGCACTGAGCGTGTCGAAGTGGACCACAACGCCCTGACAGGAGACGACCTCTTAGATTTTGTAAACGGTAAATTGTTTCCCTATCTCAAAAAATTCAAACTGTCTGCCGAGAATGCCGACACCATTGAATACAAGATTGGCGAGATTTTCAGCGAATTGAAAAACCGCATACAAAGCGGTTATAATTTGCGAGAAGTGATTAACCGCATTGACGAGTTGCGTTTCCGAACGCATGCAGAGAAGCACGAAATGAGCCACCTGTATGAAGACAAAATCAAGAACATGGGCAATGCAGGGCGAAACGGTGGTGAATACTACACGCCACGGCCGCTCATTACAACCATTGTAAAAGTGGTTGACCCAAAAATTGGCGACAAAATTTATGACGGTGCGGTTGGTTCTGCGGGCTTCTTGTGTGAAGCATTCGACTATTTGAATTCAGGAAAGGAACTGAGCACCAAGGAATGGGAAACCTTGCAAAAACGCACCTTTTACGGTAAGGAGAAAAAATCATTGGCCTACATCATTGGCATTATGAACATGATTTTGCACGGTGTGGAAGCGCCCAACATCATCCACACCAACACGCTTGCCGAGAACCTAGCCGACATACAACAGAAAGACCGCTACAATGTAGTGCTTGCCAATCCGCCTTTTGGTGGAAAGGAACGTGCCGAAGTGCAACAAAACTTCCCCATCAAAACAGGCGAAACCGCTTCGCTCTTTTTACAGCACTTCATCAAAATTTTGAAAGCAGGCGGCAAAGCAGGCGTGGTGATTAAAAATACCTTTTTGAGCAATACCGACAATGCCACGGTTGCTATTCGTAAAACCTTGCTTGAAAGTTGCAACCTGCATACTGTTTTAGATTTGCCTGGTGGAACGTTTACCGGTGCAGGTGTAAAAACTGTTGTATTGTTTTTTGAAAAAGGCAAACCAACGCAAAAGACATGGTTTTACTCGCTCAATCTCGACCGCAATTTGGGCAAGACCAATCCGCTCAACGAAAACGATTTGGCAGAATTTGTTAAGCTCCAAAAAACCTTTGCCGATAGCGAAAACTCTTGGACGGTAAACATTAAAGACATTGACCAAAGCACTTTTGATTTAAGCGTAAAGAATCCGAACAAAAAAGAAGAAGCTGCCCTACGCCCACCGCAAGCCATTTTGGAAGAAATGAAAGCATTGGACGAAGAAAGTGCTGAAATTCTTAACTCAATTTTGGAGCTGTTATGAAACAAGGTTGGGAAAAACAATATTTTGAAAACTGTTTCAAGCTAAAAAGTGGAGATAATCTGACCGCTAAGAATATGTCAGAAAATGGTAACTATCCAGTTTTTGGAGGAAATGGAATTGCAGGTTATCACAACGAATTTAATTTATCAGGAAGTAATGTTATAATTGGACGAGTTGGTGCACTATGCGGAAACGTAAGACACCTAACTGAAAATATTTGGCTGACTGATAATGCTTTCAGAATTGTAGATTTTAAATTTGATTTTGACCACTCATTTTTAACATATTTACTTAACTACAAAGATTTAAGAAGTTATGCAAGACAAGCAGCACAGCCTGTAATTTCAAATTCATCATTAAAAGATGTTGTTTTACAATTTCCAAAATCTCTCCCCGAACAACAACGGATTGTTTCCATTTTAGACCGTGCCTTTACCTCCATAGACAAGGCCAAAGCCAATGCCGAACAAAACCTCCAAAACGCCAAAGAGCTTTTTGAGAGTTATTTGCAGGGGGTGTTTGAAAATGGGAATTGGGAAGAAAAATCTCTATCAGAAGTTTGCGAAATATCATCCAAACTTATTGACCCAAAGAAGTCAAAATTTCAGAATTTAACTCATGTTGGCGCTGGTAATATTGAAATTAAAACAGGAAGATTGTCTGATTTAAAAACTGCAAAAGAAGAAAATCTAATTTCAGGCAAATTCTTGTTTGACGAATCAATGGTACTTTATAGTAAAATTCGACCGTACTTAATGAAGGTTGTGAATTGTGAATTTGAAGGTTTATGTAGTGCTGATATCTATCCTTTAAAACCATTTGAGAAAGTAATTAGAAAGGATTATTTATATCATCTTTTGCTATCAAAGGAATTTACGGATTACGCTATTATGGGCTCCCAACGTGCAGGAATGCCTAAAGTAAATCGCAAGCATCTTTTTGCGTATAGATTCAAGCTTCCACCAATTAAAGAGCAACAAACCATCGTCCGACAATTGGATGCCCTGCAAGCTGAAACGCAAAAGTTGGAAGCGGTGTACCAAAAGAAAATGGATGATTTGGAAGAACTGAAAAAATCCATTTTGCAGAAGGCATTTGCGGGGGAGTTGACGCAAACCAAGCATTATGCTATACACGATGAAACTTTAACTTTAGCTGCTGAGCCGGAATCTATAATTCAAAAACAAAATGGTTAAAGTCACCGATTCAACATATCGACTTCCTACCATAGAAGCATTGAGCTCTTTCGGTGTTTTCGAAAGTGGTGCTACTCTACCTATGCGCGTGTGGGGCGTTGATAGGGAGACAGGTGAACGCGGGCAATATGTAGTGAAATACAAAAATCAGAGCCGAATGATTGGCAGTGCTAGCTCATTTGAGTTTTTAGGAGCATGGATGGCTCAGGAGATCGGTTTGAATGCCGCAGAACCTGTGGCCATAAATATTTCAGAAAACTTTGTAAGTACACTTTCAGGTCGCGATGGTTTTAAGGCTGCCAGTCAAAGCATTGGCCTAAATTTCGGTTCTAAGTATGTTGCAGGAGTGACACAAATTCCACCTACGGGATTCACCCTCACCAATGAGCAAATAGAGCAAGCGAAACAACTTTTTGTATTGGACCTTTTCATGCAGAATACGGACAGGGGGCATGTGAAACCGAATGTCGGGTTACACCAAGATGACCTGTTCGTTTATGACCACGAGCTGGCTTTTTCGTTTTTACGATTATTATCTTTTGCGAGAAGCAAAACACCTTGGATTCTAGATCCTGCTGATTCTGAGTTGTACAAAAAGCATTTTTTCTACCGATATTTGAAAGGACAGGAAGAAGACTTTTCGGAGCAGGTTAATGAACTTACAAAGCTAAATGACGACTTTTGGCGTTGTGTTAATCAGCACATGCCTGTAGATTTTAAAGTTGATGAACTGACTAAAATTAAAGACTATTTGCTGCCGTTTCTCAATCATTTAAGTGAATTCGCAGCTTCAATCCATAAAACAATGACATCATGAAAAAGTATCAGTATCAAATCATAAGATACGTTCACGATCACTTCACAGGTGAATTCGTGAATGTTGGTGTTGTTTTATTCAGCAAGGAGCATCAATTCCTTGGCTGTAAAACCATCCGTAAATATCAACGGATAACGCATCTATTTCCTGAAGCACAAGGAAAAACCATTGCTCGTATTCTTCGGACTATTGAGCAGGGCATTCAGTCAGAAAGTAAAAAGTTTATTAAACTTTTTAGCTTACCAGATCAATTGGATGCTATTGTAAATCAAGTAATCAGCAATGACAACAATGCTTTTCAATTCACCAGTCCAAAAACGGCAATTGATATTGATTTGAATGCAGCACTCAATGATCTTTATCTGCAGCTAGTCGAAAAGTATTATCTGAATGATGACGAAAAACAGAGACTTAGTGATGAAGATGTTTGGAAGCTCAAGTACAAGTCACACTTTGAAAAATATGGTATCACTTCCAGACTAAAATCGCGCGAAATAAAGGTTCCAAACGATATTATTTCATTCGGAATGTCATGGAAAAATGAGATTTGGCATAGCTATGAACCCCTTTCGTTTGAGTTAAAAAAGAAAGACAGCATTAAAGAAAAGGTGTACAAGTGGACAGGGAAACTGCAAGCGCTAAAGCAAGCTGATGAAGCATTGCATATTTCATTCTTGACATCTATCAACCCGAAGCATAAAGAACTCATGTCATTTGTAAAAGAATACTTGCAATCTACCAATGGCAATTTGAGAATTGATGTAGTTACCGAAGATCAGGCTGAAACGGTTGCCAAATCAATTCAGAAACAAATGGAACTACACGATTCAGGCGAATAGACAAAATAACTATGAACGAAGCTGAAACCCGTGCAGAACTCATAGACCCGAAGCTAAAGGTTTGTGGTTGGGGAAATGTCAGAATTAGGATTTCAAAGATTAAAAGATGATAGGATTTATGGAAAGGAGAATAAAGAAATCTTACAATCATCAAATCCTAAAAAATCATAATTCAGACAAATGAACGAAGCTGAAACCCGTGCAGAACTAATTGACCCCAAGCTAAAGGCTTGCGGTTGGGGCGTGGTAGAAGGCTCTA
>JAAUQL010000138.1 GCA_012033595.1 Cyclobacteriaceae bacterium
TGATCCAGCGGGTCAACAACGGCGAAGTGCTCATCGCTCCCCCCAAAAAAATCCCCGAAGATCTGCCGACATTCGACAAGCTTGCCGACGACCTACAGCCAAAGAACATCCCTGATTTTTTCCTCAAATTTATCGCCAACAACAGGTGGTTTCGTTGGGCCTTACTGGGCTTGATCGCCTTGCTGATCCTGGTCATGGTGCTGTTCAATCCGGCGGCGTGGCTTATGAGTATTTTAGGAGTGCTCATCGTGGTGGCAGGTCTGCTGTTTTGGTATATCGGTCAATGGGCAGACAAGGCAGAAAAAGCCAATTTTGCTAAAGAGGAAAACATAAAGCCCTCTGAGGTGGACAAAATGCCCAAAAGTCCCAACTTCCGATTGCAAACCCTTACAGAAAATTTCAAACCGACACGGGGCACAAGCGATAGCAAAGAAGCCGCTAATTTTAAGCTTGCGCTAAAAGATTCCTTTACTATGATCGACCTGAGCCTCCAGGCAGGTATCAATCCACCAAAACCACCGCTCAACCTCACTGGCGTGGTCAATGCCACCATCACGGCCATTGATCCGGAACTGACCATCCCAAAATTAATTTTAAATAATATCTATATTCCTGCAAGGCTCAAGGCCAAATTGCTGGAAGTATTCGTGGAGGCCATGGCCTATCCTGAGTTTGACACACCGATGTACAAACCGCTGGTCGATATATCGACCGAGCTGTTTTTGCCCAACATCAATTATATCGGACAAAACACCATTTCGCTGCTGGAGACCAATCAGCGATTTATCGAGTCGTACATGGTGGGGCTCAACCATGAGTTTGCACGTGAACTGCTCTGGCGCGAATACCCCACCGACCAACGCGGCAGTTATTTCCGACAGTTCTGGGATGTGAGCAGCTTCTACGACGACCAGGGTAAAGACCTGGAAACACTCAAAGAAGAGCTGAGGGATATTCCCCCCTTGCACTTGTGGTCGAAGGCATCTGACCTTGGCGACCATGACAACCGCGAAAAACCCGGCGACAACGAAGAGGAACTCGTGCTGGTGATCCGTGGAGAATTGCTCAAGAAATACCCGAATGCCGTCATCTATGCCCACCGGGCCAAATGGAATGATGACAGCGGCAGCATCGACCTCAATGCAGAACGCAGACTGGTAGAACTATCTGGCGCCGAAAAAGAAAACCCGCCGGCAAGCAAAATGAAAACGCCTCTGTACGAAGCCAAGGTCGATCCAGACATCTATTTCTTTGGCTTTGACCTGACAGCAAACATAGCAAAAGGTGGTCCCGGAACCAGTGAAACGGACGATCCGGGATGGTTCTTTGTCATTAAAGAAAGACCGGGTGAGCCACGTTTTGGCCTCGATATAGATGCGGAAGACAACAAACCCAATGTATGGAACGACCTGGCTTGGGAAAACGCCATGCCTTCGGGCTCCACAGGCAATTTTCTTCAAATCAACAATGCCACGGCGACCATCAACCTGGAAGACCCAGCGGGTAATTCAGACAATACCGATGACGAGAAAATCCCTCAATACGGGGAAGACAAATTTGTGAAATGGAGCAAAGACATGAACTCCGCCGAGCTGGCCTACATACTCTACCAGGTGCCGGTACTCGTAGCAGTACATGCCTCTGAAATGCTGCCTAAGACGCCTTAGCATGGGAATAGCACCATGGGAAACTACAAAATGCCATCAATGAAAGACAAAAAACAGCGTTTGCCAACATTGACCATCGACATGATCGCCATACACTTAACAAAACAGAAAAAGCCTGTAGATAAGCGCTACCACGAACCCTTTGTGAGGGCGAAGCAATGCCACGATTTAGGACAAGAATTCCTTTCAAATCAAAATCCATGGTTTTGTAACTACACACGATCATTGCAAATTGATATGGAAAGCTATGCTGCTCCTCATCGCAATGATACCCACTTGAGAGCAAATTTCAGACTTCCAAGCGCTTACCTCCGACTTTTAACGCAATAAAAACACTTAAAACCATAACACACCATGGCCGACTTCCATCAACTGCGAAATGATCTTAACACTGCCCGAAGCCAGAAAGAACACACCAGGCTGGCGTTGTATAAGGAAACGGAAAAATTGAATAAAATCCAGCGGGAGAAAGATGCCCTTGAACGGGTGTTCAACAAAGAAAACAAAGAACACATTCGCAAGCGCCGGCAATTGGAAGCTGAGGCACAAAGCGCAAAATCGCAGATAGAAGAGTGGAGCGCCGCGTTGCAGGGCAATATCAAAAATGAACTGGGTATTTTCCAGCAATTCACGCCATTTACCGACCCAAGAGAGCACCTGGGCATGCTCAATGACAGCTATCCGATACTTTTGCTGCCCGTGCGTCTGGAAACCCGGTTTAAAAAGATCAAGGTAGAAACCTCGGAGCGTCACCAACTTTGGGTGCGGATATTCCCCGACGAATGCGCCATCGATACTTTTGAATCAGTCCCTTCGGAAACAGAGTTGGAGAACACGCGCTTTTATTGGAGCGCTATGTGGCAAGCCTGCGATCAGGAAGCTATGGAACGTGCTGCCTGGCGCACCCTGGTGTCGAGCCACGGATCGGGCAGGGCTTCGTGGTTGATCAGAAATTATAAGCCCGAAAACCCGGATCAGCAGCCGAAAAAGGTAAACCCAAATGATTTCTTCCTTGTGATTTCGGCCATCGATCTGCCACCCGATGCCCATCGAAAACCAATTCTTGATTTTTGGTCTGCCTATTATAAAGCGGACGGTGATGCCACCGCACAAAATAATGCCTATCAAATCTTGGTCGCGGCAGTAAGCGAAACGCAGGCCAATATTTATATTGAAAATTACAAACCAGACAACCTCGATCAAACTGCTGCTGTAGCACCTGCCGATGCCAATGTGGAGGCCGTATTCCTTGATTTTGCCATTATCAACCAAACAGATACCAAAAAACAATCGTGGTCGCAGGCACCCAAAACCACCGTGCTACCCGATCGTTTTGTACTGATAGGCTACGAAAACGATACAGTCGCCTTTGAACGGGTGGGCAACGCCATACCCTCACCGCTGATCATGGGACCTGACCCGAGCCTGGAAAAAGAAAAACAAATAAAACAGGAAAACGGAGTAATAGAAGTGAATGAAGACATCCGTTGGATGGTGGACTTTGACGAAGCCATACAAAAAGGCCTTGGATTCAAAATCGACATCAATACTACACAGGCCTCGCGGGGTTTTAGCAAGATCATCGCCCTCGGCGTAAAGTTAAGTGCAGATGAGCAAAAAGGTGCCGAACAACTCGAAGCGCTAATCGAGCACCACAAAAACAGCCGAAAAGGTTTCAGCATTTTGCCGCAAGGCACGCCAACCAACAACACGGAAAAAGAAGGCTCTGGCTACCGCAGCCTCGACGATGCCGACCTCAGCTTCGACAACCTGCGCAAAGAAAAGCTCTTTGACCTAACGCCGGACTGGAAGACCAAAAAAGATGGCCAGTGGCTTGCCGAAAGCCTTGGCATAAGCGACACGGTGGTGCAAAACATGATGTACAGTGACGGTACCGACCAATGCGAAGCCCGAGCCATGAACACCGCCCTTTGGCCTGCTACCATGGGTTACATGATGGATTCGCTGATGCAACCCATATTTAGCGAAAGCGATATAGAAAACACACGCGATTTTTTTAACCACCTGGTGCTGGGTCGGGGCACCGTACCTGCCGTCAAGATTGGAAAACAACCCTATGGCATTATGCCTACCGCTGCCTTTTCAAAAATCGCCTGGACAAAACAGCGCAACCGCGTGCCGACCACGCCCATTCCCGGGAGGGGAAAAGCCGTGGCATTCAATAATTACATCGACCGGCTATTTACTGTATTGAAAAAAATAGATGCCGACTGGACCAAAGACCACTTATCTAAAGTTGGGTTTGTAGGCAAGTCTGGCGATGCGCATCAGATATTACTGGATGTGTTGGCACTCAATCCAGATTCAGTGGAGTTTCACCAGCGCTACGCCGAAAGCTTTGAGCAGCTCAAAATCGTCTGAGTTTCTTCGACCCAATGGGCGATTTCAAAGCCTTTATGATGGCGCTGGGCTACATCATCAGCGGTCAAAACCTGCTGTCGGGTTTTGGTGTCAGCACCGAAGAAACGATTGACATCCTGATGAAATTTTTCTTCAAAAGCCAAAACCTGCTCAAAGGTCCCTTGGTCGATGACGTGCCCTTGTCCGAAGTGTTGCCCATCAGAAATTATACCCCGGCTCCGGATGAGCGCAACTACATCGAGTGGTTGATCGATGCTGCATCCACCTCGCACAATACCTTGCGCCGGCAAGAAGGATTCAAAGAAGGTAAAATCCCTTCTGCCATGCTTTATCTCATGCTGCACCATGCCCTCGATCTCAATTTTGTAGAAGTAAGTCTGAAGCTGCACCTACAAGCAGAATTGATCAACAACAATCAATTGATCATGGCCAAACAAGAACCTGCCTACATCCATGTGGCGGAAAATGTAAAGCAAAGCGAAAGCAAGTGGAATTATTTATATAAAAAAGAAAGTAAGATCACCGGCAATCAGGATCTGGAAATTGGTGAATATATACCCAAAGTGATAAAAACTCATGTGGCCACTGCCTATCTCAAAGAACAAGTGGAAGCCCTGACGCACCTGCAGCATGCCAGCACGGCCAGCCTGGAGCGGGCATTTGTGGAGCACATCGACTTGTGTACCTACCGGCTCGACGCATGGAAAAATGGCATATTAAACTATCAACTCACCATGATGCGTCAGCAAGGGCCCAATGACAATGATGAGATTCCTTACCGCCGTGGAGTGTATATTGGCGCCTATGGGATATTGGAAGGTGTAAAATCGGAGCATAAAAACCTGAGCGAAATAAAAAGACTCGACGACGATATCAAAGACAGCTTTTTGGATCCTGACCATGCATTGTACAGAGACGATACCAATGGGGGCTATATCGCTGCTCCATCGCTCAACCATGCCGTCACCGCAGCGGTGCTTCGCAATGGGTATATGGAAAATGCCAGCCAGGCAAATCCCGACCTGCTATCGGTCAATCTCTCCTCGGAACGGGTACGCAAAGCACTGGGACTCATCGAGGGCATTCGCGGTGGACAAAGCCTGTCTGAGCTATTGGGCTACCAACTGGAAAGAGGCCTGCACGACGGCTATCCCGGACTGGAAATGGACGTGTACATCTATGAATTGCGTCGCGCATTCCCGCTAAGGGCCAACAAACATAGCGATACCCGTACCCCGGCCAACACACCAATAGAAGAAATAGAAGCGCGAAACGTAGTGGATGGCCTCTCACTGATCAATCATCTGAAAACCCAATCCGCAAATGCGGTGTATCCCTACGGCAAATCGCTATCTACCGATGGCCTCACCACGCCAATGATCAATGCCATAAAGGCAGAAGTGAACAACATCCGAGATTTGAACGATGCCGTATCGGATGTGGCCATTGCCGAAAGCGTGCATCAGGTGGTGCAGGGCAACTACGACCGCGGTGCAGCCACCTTAAATACCTACAGCAAAGGCACCTTTCCGCCGATTCCCGATGTGGTGCAAACCCCGCGCAGCGGTGTTAACCTTACCCACCGCCTGGGCATTCACCTGGAAAGTGGCCTAAACCCCCTGACTTCACCAACCGCCTACCCCATGACGCCCCGGGCCAAAGGTGAACCTGCACTCAATAAATGGCTGGCCGGTCTGCTCCCCGATCCGGACAGCGTGGCCTGCAAGGTCAGCTATTACGACCATGCCTCGGCGAGCTTCAAAGAAGAAGAGGTGACACAACATATGCTTAAAATCCAGGGTATTGACCTGCTATACACCCTCAATATCGATATGGAGCAAGCCGTGGCGCAAATCGACGACCAGGTGATACAGTATATCCGGGACAACTTTACGGTGCGACCCGACGCGGAAATCAACATAAAGTATATGGACAAGATCCCCGGCAAAACCAGCCTGTTTGAACTGTCGGCCATGATCAATAGCCTGCGCAGCCTGGTGCTCAACTGCCGCCCGCTACAAGCGCAGGATGTAACCAAGCCCACCGAAGCAAAGGAGGAAGATACCAGTCAGTGGCAATTGGATATCCAGCGCATTGCGCTAAACAAAAGCGGACTGGAATCCATAATGGCCAATGCCAACCCCCTAAAAGCAACAATCAGTGGTTTTACAGATGCCGAGCCACTGGACATTGTCCAGATCATCAACCAGTCCAATACCTGGGCCAACAGTGTGCTTGCCATTTTAAAAGAAGCGCTGGCCTATGGCAATCCGCAGGCAGCAATCGGCTCTGTACACGATGGCAAGGCCAGTCTCTTTCGTTTGGTAATGAAAAGAGTCAATGAGACGATTGAACGTTTCGAAGCCAAGTTGGTCAGCTCTCAGCAAAAGATAGACGAAGCCAATCTTGCCCTAACGGAAGAAGAGAAAATAGCTTTATTGGCATTGGCCGAGCGGGAGATTAAAACAGAAAATACGTTTCCTGCCCCGGCCACAGCAGCGGCATATCTTGCCCTTTTGAATACGCAAAAAGGATTGTTCATAAACAAGATGAATGCCCTGAAATCCATTGCCGACACCTCCAATACCTCCCTCACTTCCCTGTACAATGCGTTGGAGGCAGTCTTGCCACTTTCCGAATTTGATACAGAAGAGATCGATCTGGCTCCTATCCAAAATCAGATCGTGCTTTTTTGTGTTGATCTGGTGTCGAGGCTTCAATTGTTGGTAAATGACCTCAATGTGCGCATTGCCAAAGTAGATGGTTTTTTGGCAGAACATGCAGCTACTGCTGATTCTCGAAAGCAGGTACAAGCCCTGGAAAACGCCGGAAAGGCAATTTTTGGAGATGATTATAAAATGTTTCATGAATTTACCATTGATGCAGAACAAGCATCAGAATGGCACAATGCCTATTTGGCCAAAGCCCAATTGCTCAATCATATCCAGACCACAGGAGGTGTTGATTTTCCGCTGGACGACTGGCTCTACGGCCTGGCTCGTGTCCGGGAAAAACTCCATCACTGGGAAAACATTACCTTTCTTAATGAAGCATTTGGAAAACCCGAATTGCAACTCCATCCCATTCAGTTGCCACACATACCCAACGACCACTGGCTGGGTCTCGACTACCCGGAAGATTTCGAGATCAATGACGACAAGTTGCTCTATACGGCCTACTATCCGGCACCATTTGATGCTTCAAAAAACCAGTGTGGCCTGTTGATCGATGAATGGACGGAGTTGATCCCCTCTAAGAAAGAGACAGCCGGAGTTACCTTCCACTACGACCGACCCAATTCAGAACCACCACAAGTGATGTTGCTGGCCATGCCTACAGACTTCCGTGGTGAGTGGCAGTGGTCGGATCTGGTTGATGCCATCCATGAAACGATGGATATGGCCAAAAAAAGAGCCATTGAGCCCGACCACGTAGATGACAGCAGCTATGCGCGCTTCTTGCCGGCCACCATTTCCAGCGCCCAGACCATTCCGCTCGCGCCTTCTTTGAATTATTCCTTTAATAATTTGGTTCACGAAATCCTATTGAAAAATGGCAATTAGTAATAAATACGTAGCAGTTGACAATATCCACCAGACCCTCGCCGCCAGGCTTATTCCGACCATCACGGTATGGAACAGGCTGGAATCCAGGCCGAGAACCGATAATTTTGACCGGGCGCTCAAAGCCGAAGTGCGCGATGCGCTGTGGATGCTTACCCGCCAATGGCAGATGGGCGAGTTCCGGGGCGATGATGCAGGCTCCCCGATATTCTCCAAAATCCATGTCGATACCACCCGAATCACCAGATACCGCGCTGATGCAAAAGTGGTGCAGGACTTTGACGAGTCAGTACCACTGGAAGCCAAGGTGGAGCAGCGATTCATCCCGTTTCAATCTGGCGAACAGGTACTTTCTCTTGACCTGAGGGTTCAAATGGGCAGACAATGGCTCAAACTCATCAATGGCATAGGCAATTACAAATCAGAGTTTATTACCAGCTATCCGGTGCACGATCCCGATCCGACAAAAAATGAAGATGCGCTGATCTGCGCACACAAAGAGAGCTGGGCACATTTTTCCGCTTTTAGCGGAAAGGTGATGGATGGTGCCTCATTATATTTTTATTTAAAAGAAAATGCCGCCCACCATGCCTACGATGTGGTGGTGGTGCAGGATGCACACAAAGCCGGTATGGATGAAGCCGCAAAAAAGTTCGTGGCCTGGTTCGAAAATCTATACCTCCAGCCTTTAGACCCTGAAAACAATGCCTGGATGCCCGGCCACCTCGAATACCAATTTGCCTGCTCGGCACCAAAAAAAGGCAAAGAAAAAGTGATGGTGGCTGATGAATACTACCACGGCCACCTCGACTGGTACAGCCTGGATGTGGATAGTTCCAAAGACGTACTCGGCCAAGAAATACCGGCTCCAAAAGTGGAGTCCACCATCATCAGTTCCTTCATGCCTACACCACTGAGCTTCGATGGCATGCCCAATACTCGTTGGTGGGCATTCGAAGACGCAGTTACCAACTTTGGCGACATAAAGCCCGACACCCAAGACCTCAACAAATTACTGCTGATGGAGTTTGGCCTTATCTATGCCAACGACTGGTTTCTGTTTCCCCTCACTATGGACGCCGGCAGTATTGCCAACGTGCGCGGCATGATGGTGACCAATGTGTTTGGAGAACGCATCTGGATAGACGCCGCAGGCAGTGGACAGGACGACAATTGGCAACGCTGGAATATGTTTGGTTTGAACAAAAAGGGCATAGACAAGCAAAAAGCCGACAACAGCATACTGATACTGCCAACCACGGATAAAATGCTGGAGGGCAAACCATTGGAAGAAATAAAACTAATTCGCGATGAGGTGGCCAATATGGTATGGGCGGTGGAGAAATTGGTTCCGCTTCCACATGGCATGAGCCGGCCAGGCGATGAAGCCGCAACTGAGTTGAAAAACCAGTATCAAAAGATTTTTGACAAAGCGCTGGACGATGAGATCGCCCTGCCCGACGATGCGCCCGAATACAAAGCCAAAATCCGCTATGAAGTGATGAACTCCGTACCAGAAAATTGGGTACCCTTCCTGCCCATTCACAAAGATGGCAGCAACCGGGAGATACAATTGCAGCGTGCATCTATGCCGCGGATTTTGAAAGACCAGCCTCCCGGGGAATTTGCCAAGGTGAAGCCCCGAACCAACCTGATGCGTGAAGGACTGGACAAACCGGAACCCGAAGCATATTTTATTCATGAAGAAGAAGTTCCGCGTGCCGGGGTCATGCTTACGCAATCCTTCCAGCGTTCGCGCTGGTACAATGGCAAAACTGTCACCTGGCTGGGTGTGCGCAAACAAACAGGCCGTGGGGAGGGCTCAAGCAAACTGGCCTTCGATCAGATAGTGCCAGTGAGGCAAGCCAAGAGGAGATTGACCTAAGGCCTTTGAGCGACCCGGAGCCAATTTCTAAGCTCTCCCTCAACGTGTACCGCACAAGAAACGTTGAGGTTTTTTCCCCTCAGCGTCATCCGCAGGAAACGCTGAGAGGGGGTTAGCATGATCGGCACAATAAACACTGAGGGCGGGTAAATGAATCCGTTGCGTGATTACTAAAATGACTTTAAATAGAAATGATTGATACTACAAATAGACTTGACCACTTATTGAAATCGGGACTGGACTATATTGCTCAGTGTTCCATAGCTGAATTGACTCTGCATCCTTCTCCTGGAAAATGGTCTAAAAAAGAAGTCCTGGGTCATTTGATCGATTCCGGGATAAATAACCTTCAACGCTTTACTGAAATCCAGTATGAAAGTAAGCCTTATAAAGTGAGGGAGTATAAACAGGATGAGTTAGTTAACCCAACTTGTATTATTGATCATGTAAATATCTGATATCCAATGGTTAGGCGTCATCAATGGTACACTACATATTTTTTCTGGTCGGCGATCATTGATTTGGCACCAGTAGCCTGATAGATTTC